>JAFGJK010000066.1 GCA_016929135.1 Spirochaetota bacterium
ACACTCTCCCCCGCCTTTTGCAGCGCCGAGCACCGGAGCGGCAATCGGGAATACGCCGAGGACTGTCTGAGCCCCGATGCAATCGGGGCGAGTTCCGCAGGCGCCGATTGCCGCGAGGAGCGCAGGGAAGCCCGAAGGGCCGCTGCAACCGGCGGGCGCCTTGGGGGGTTCGCAAAGGGGGGAGGTTGGGCGGTCAACCTCCCCCCTTTGCATACCTTAGCTCACCTTGCGCAAGGTGAGAAAAAACGCCATTCGGCAATCGAGAACGAAAATCGAAATTTCACCTACTGTGGATTCCGCTGGCCAGGCCGCTCATCACCACCCCCGGCAGGGACAAATTGTGATTGACGGGGCGCCGTCCGTCGGCATCAATGTGGCCGTCTCCTCGTCTCCATACAGTTCCATCGTCAACGGAGGATCACATGATCGCGATAATACTTTTGTCCGTCTTCCTTATCGGCATGATCGGGATCGGCATCTGGGGGATGAAAAAGACCTCCTCGCTGAACGATTTTTTCCTGGGGGGGAGGTCCATCGGCCCGTGGATATCGGCCTTCGCATACGGCACCACCTATTTCTCGGCGGTCATCTTCATCGGCTTCGCCGGCAAGCTCGGCTGGGGATTCGGCCTTGATGTCCTCTGGATCGCCGCGGGGAACGCCCTCTTCGGCGCCCTGGGGGCCTGGCTCGTGCTGGGGCGCCGCACCAGGCGCATGACCCAGAACCTGGACGTCATGACCATGCCGGAATTTCTCCAGGAGCGCTACCAGGGGAGGTACCTGAAGGTCTTCTCCGCCATGATCATCTTCGTGTTCCTGCTCCCCTATTCCGCATCGGTCTTCAAGGGGCTGGGGCACCTCTTCGAGGCGAACTTCGGCATCTCCTACGACGTGGCGCTGCTCGTCATGATCGGCATCACCGGCATCTACCTGGTGCTGGGGGGCTATTTCGCCATCACCCTCACCGACTTCATCCAGGGGATGATCATGCTCCTGGGGTGCCTCGCCCTGGTGGCGGTCATGGTGGGGAAGGGGGGCGGCTTCTCCGAGGTGATCGGGAAGATCACCGAGGGCTACGCGCGTCACGTCCCGGAGGGGGCCAGGCCCAGCATGCTGTTGCTGGCCTCGCTGGTCTTCATGACCTCCTTCGGCACCTGGGGGCTCCCGCAGATGGTACAGAAGTTCTACGCGGTCAAGAACGAGCAGGTGATCAACAAGGCCGCCGTGGCCACGCTGATCTTCGCCGCCGTCATCGGCTTCACCGCCTACTTCAACGGCTCCATGGCGCACATCTTCTACCAGGAGATACCCAGGATCGGCGGCGCCCCCGCCTTCGACCGGATCGTCCCGGACATGATGACCAAGCAGCTCCCCGAGGGGCTCATGGCGCTCATCCTGCTCCTGGTCCTCTCGGCCTCCATGTCCACCCTCTCGTCGCTGGTGCTGGTGTCGTCGTCGTCGGTGGCCATCGACCTCTACAAGGGGCACATCAACCCCGAGGTCTCCGCCGACAACTCGCTGATGATGATGCGCTTCCTGAGCGCCCTCTTCATCGCCGTGTCCTACTTCATCGCCCGCTTCGAGCTGGCCTTCATCGTCACCCTCATGTCCCTCTCCTGGGGGGCGGTGGCCGGCGCCTTCATGGCCCCCTACCTGTACGGCCTCTACTGGCGCCGCACCACCAGGATCGGCGTCGTGGCCGGCATGGTCACCGGCATCACGCTGGACATCGTGCTCTTCTACGTCCTGGGGCCGGCGAACTCCCCCATCGCCTCCACCGCCGCCATGCTGGCCCCCTTCGCGGTGATACCGCTGGTGAGCCTGGTGACCGCGCCGCCGGACAGGGAGCGGGTGGACAAGGCCTTCGGCGGGATCTGACGATAGTTTTTGGAAATTTATGTAAAAAGTCTTTAATATACCCCTCCCTAAATGGGAGGCCGATGCTATTCGCGACATCGTGTCACGCATCGGCATCGCTCCCATCCTGGGAGCGCGGGTTAGGGGAGGGTGTTTCAGTACCGGAATCTATCAGCTAAATAAAAGCTGCAAGATAATCGCCTCCAGCCCCCCTCCCTAAATGGGAGGGGCTGGGGGAGGGTGCTTCATCTTTCCATAAAAAAACTGGAATTTTATCACCCCCACCCTGCCCTCAGTCAGGGCTTTTTGGTCGTCCTGACCGCCCTGACACATCGGCATCCTGCCGAAAGCCCCCTCAAGGGGGAGGATGTTTACAATGCAGTGGATTATTCCGTTCCCTTCCGTCCCGCGTTCATACGAAGGGAAGGTACCGCCGCTCCGCCTAGAACTCCAGCAGCAGCATGGTGATGTCGTCGTCGAAGGGGATGTCGCCGACGAAGGACCTGAAGTCGTCGAAGATTGCGTCGACGATCTCGCTGCTGCCGGAGAGGACCGTGTCGATGAAGGTGGTGCGGAGCCGCCCCTCGGAATACATCTCGCCGGCGCCGTTGTTCTGCTCGATGATGCCGTCCGTGAAGAAGAGGAGCTTGTCCCCGGCCTCGTAGGGCATGGTGACGCTGCCGAACTTCGCCATCTTCATGAGCCCCAGGGCGTTGCCGATGCACTGGATCTCCACGAGGTCCCCCCTGTCCGCCTTCCAGAAGAGGGGGTGGTGGTGCCCCGCCTTCGAAAAGGTGATCTCCCTCCTCCCGGTGTCGATCAGGGCGTAGTAGCAGGTAGCGTAGAGCTCCGAGATGACCCTGAGAATGTGCTTGTTCAGGAAGTTCAAAAGCTTCAGCGGCCTGGTCCCCAGCTGCGGCACGGCGATGGTGAAGGCGCTCTTCAGCACGCCGGTGGCCAGCGCCGCGGTGATCCCGTGCCCCATGACGTCGGCGATGATGATGCCGACGTGGTCGTCGTCGATGCGGGCGATGTTGATGAAGTCGCCGCCGATCTCGCTGCAGGGCTGGTATATGTAGGAGTGGCGGATATCCTCGTCCTCCTGCTCCCTGTTGAGGCTCTCGGTGTTGAGGAAGTAGTTCTGCACCTTCTTCGCCAGGGAGAGGTCCTTGTTGATCTCGTTCAGGATCGAGGTCTTCTCGTGCAGGATGTGCTGGGAGAAGGTGAGGTTCGAGATGGCGTTCCGTATCCGGGAGAAGGTCTCCACGATGCAGTTCCGGTAGAATATGTTGGCGATCCGGATGTGCTTCGCCAGGAGCGCGTCGAAGGCCTCCTTCTTTAAAATGAACATCTCGGTGTCGTCGATGGTGGTGATGGTGGCGGACCGGGGCATGTTGTCGATCAGGGAGAATTCCCCGAAATAGGAGCCGGCGTAGAGGAGCTGGAGGAAGACCTCCTCGCTGCTGCTCTCGCTCTTGGTGACCTTGACGGTCCCCCTGATGATGATGTACATGGAGTTGCCGTAGGCCCCCTCCTTGATCACCCGCTTATCCGGCGTGTAGGAGACCTGCTCCAGCAGCGGCACGATGAGCCCCAGCTCGTCCCGTGTCAACCCCTGAAACACCGGGATCGTCTCCAGCATGTCGACCGTTGCATCACCTCTGTTTGCCATCGCCCGTCTCCGCAATACTGTAATTTTACTATCGGCCCGCCGGCATGGCAAGCTAAAATGTTTATTCGTCCGTTTTTTACTGCACCCGGGGGGCGCCGGCGCGGCAAAATTACGCTTGAAAAGGCGGGCGCCCCGGGTGTATGGTCGCGGTACAGACTACAACAATCCATACGAGGTGTGAGAGCATGAAAAGGGCGTATTGTGTCATCGCGGCATGTCTCATCGCCGGCGCATTCACGGCGTGCAAGGAGGGGGGCGATTCGCTGGAGTACTCCAGCATAAGCGCCTATGACTGGGTGCAGGCGAACGTGCAGCTGAAGCAGAACAAGCAGGCCGTCATGTGGTTCACGCTCTTCGACCAGATAGACAACGAGGCCGCGGTGAAGGGATATCAGAAGGAGACCGAGCGGGTGGACAGGTATCCCGCCTCCATCTTCGATAACAAGTTCGTCTGGATCCTGGTGAACAACAGGTTCGAGATACGGCTGACATCGGAGGACAAGTCGCCGGAGTACCAGAACACGGAGAAGCTGAAGGGATTCCTGCGCCGCTTCGACCTGGCCGGCATGGAGGGATATTCCGGTCCGAAACTCTCCGGTGAGGAGCTGAGAAAATTCATCCCGAAACTGAAGTAGGGCGCACCGGGCCGGCGGCCCCGCCGCCCCGGGCTACCGCCCCGTCAGCCCGATGATGGCCTGTATGGTGGACTGTATCTCCCCCTCCGTGAGGGCCCCCTTCTTGTAAAACCGCACCCGACGCTGCGGATCCAGCAGGATGATCACCGATTTGTTGTTGCAGTCCCCCAGGTTCCAGGCGCTCTGGAGTATGCGGTCCGGATCGGTGAGGATGACCGCGTTGTTCTCCCGGATCTCCCGGCGCACCATGGCCCGAACGATGGAATTGGGAAGGAACGGCGCGTCCTTCAGGTTCACGATGCCCAGGCCGAAGAACCTCTCCGCCGGGAAGCGATGCTTTTTCAGGGCCTCGGAGAAGGGGTCGTTCTGATCCGGCACGTCCGGGTCCACGTAGAAGATCAGCACCGTCTTCCGGCCCAGATAGGGGATCGCCGCCGGCCTGTCCGAGGCGTCGCGGACCTGCACGTTCTCCACCGACTGGCCCACCGCCATGGCATGGAGCGGTCCCCCGGCGCAGAGCAGTGCCCCCAGGGCGGCGGCGCCGAGGGCCGCGATACGGTGCTTCGATGCGTGAAGTGGTCTCATCGTACTTCCCCCGTGTCGCAAAAAAAATAGCGGCCTCTCGCCGCATGGTGATGTGGAGCTGAAGGGGATCGAACCCTCGGCCTCTAGAGTGCGATTCTAGCGCTCTCCCAGCTGAGCTACAGCCCCGTGCGGGTACGGGCCCCGCGTACGGGTGCATTAATCATCGGCGGCGCGAGAATATTCAAGCGAATTTTCTCGCTATTCGGTCTTTTTGAACAGAATTATCGTGAGGTCGTCCCTGAGGGCGTCGGTGCCGGTGTGGCGGTACAGGTCGGCCGCGATGGCATCGATCTGCTCCTCTGCCGTGAGGGCGGGGTCCAGGCCGGAATAGAAGGCCTGCAGGCGCTCGGCGCCGTACTGCTCGCCTGCGGCGTCGGCCCCCTCCACCAGGCCGTCGCTGTACAGGAGGATCGAGTCCCCCCGTCGAATCTGGAAGCGCACCATGGGGAAGGCGTCGTTCATGGCGTCGATCCCCAGGAACTGTCCCCGTGCGGAGCCCTCCCTCGGCGCCACGATCCTGGCCTCCCCGGTGGTGCCGCTCTTCATCATCAGGTCGGCGTGGCCGGCGTTGACGTATTCCACCCTCTGGTCGGCGAAGCGGAGCAGCACCCCGGTGATGTAGTTGTCCACCTCGCCCATCTCCCTGACCAGCTCACCGTTGATCCGGTACATCAGCTGGTTCAGCTGGAGGTCGCGGTAGCCTGTGAAGTTACGGAGCAGCACGGATTTCACGATCATGGTGATGAGCCCGGAGGAGATGCCGTGCCCCGAGACGTCGAAGAGGGCGGCGCCGTAGAGCCTGCCGTCGGCGAGGAAGAAGTCGTACAGGTCGCCGGAGACCCCGGACATGGGCCTGAAGAGGAAGGCGGTGTCCCACTGGGCGCTCTCCGGGGCCCGCTTCGGGTACAGGGCCAGCTGGACACTGGCGGCCATGGACATGTCCCGCTTCATGGCGTTGTGGGCGGTGGCCAGCTCCTGGTTCAGCGATTTCAGGTCCCCGTGGGCCTTCTTCAGCTCCGCCGTCGTCTTCTCCGCCGCCTCCTTGGCCTTCTGGAGCTCCTCGGTCCGCTCCTCCACCTTCCTGTCCAGGGTGACGTTCAGCTCCTCAATCTCGTTGTGATAGGTGACGAAATCGTTCGCCAGGAAGAACATGATGGAGATCAGAAAGGCGGAGAACCCGATGCCGCTGAGATAGATGAAGTCGAGCCCCGTCATGATGTTGTGCGTCACCACGTCGAAGATGACGCAGGCCACCAGCGGCGCGGCGCCCATGAGCACCGTTCTGGCGGTCCTGTTCTTCCTGATGGCGCTGTAGGTTATCACCGCGGTCACGTAGACGGACACCGGGAGGACCATCGAGGCGATGAGGAGCCGGTGGTAGCGCGCCACGTACCGGTATTCCGGCGCGGCCATCAGCACCAGCACCCCCAGGAGGGCGTAGGCCGTCGTGATGATCTCCACCCAGCGCGGGACCCTGACCTTCAGGAAGCTGTTGATGAAGAGGACGAAACAGCCGCAGGTGATGAACATGCAGCTAAAAACCACCTTCTGGTAGGCGATATAGGAGATGAAGTGGTGCGCGTTCAGGGGCGTCCTGGTGATGAAGAAATTCGTCTGGTAGAGCGAGAAGAAGATGCAGATGAGCGAGTAATAGAGATTCGACCTGTCCCCGGGCCGGTAGACGAACAGGATGAGGTGATATACCCCTATGATGAATATCACCGCGGCGATGAGGGCGTTGAGGTCGGTGCGGAAGAAATTTTCGAAGGCGTAGATCTGGGATATCTCCTCCTGCGGCCCCAGGGCGAATCTACCCCCCAGTGAGCCCTCGTGGTCCACGAACATCCGTATGTGCAGGGTGTTGATCCCCCCGTGCAGGATCGATGCGGGGACATCGTATTTCCGGTAGGTGTTCCATTCGCTGAAAAACTGGTCGCTCCGGGCGATGCCGGACCTCCCGATCTCCTGGCCGTTGATATAGGTGATGTCCGTGGGGTTGACGATCCCCCCCAGGTACGAGAGCCGCCGGCCCAGCAGCGACCGGTTCGGCGAGAAATCAGTCCTGAGCCACAGGATCCCCCTGCCCCGGGGGACTCTCTTCTCGAGGTTCGCCAGGGAATCCAGGGGGCGGTAGACGTAGGACGCCGCCTCCGCCGCCGTGTCCCGCTCCCTTCCCAGGGCGTAGTACCATTTCCCGGTGATGGGATTGCCGGCCGGCAGCGACGGCGCGCAGCCGCTGCAGATCGCCGCGGCGATTGCCAGGAAAATGCATGGAGCGATCAGTCCGGTGGCGCGTAGCGTTTTCATTGCCGCTATTACGCACCGAGGGTTCCCTTTTTTTCAAGAAAAAAACGTGTTCCGGGAGGGTGCGGGGCGCCCGGGGCGCTCACTTGTTGAGGTTGGAGATCTCCTTCTTCATGCTGTTGAACCTGTCGAGATAGGCGCTGTAGATCTCCGACGGGGTGAGAAATTTCTGTTTGCCGTCGATGGTGATGATCCGGCGCGATGACTTCTTCTTCTTAATGATGAGATAGGCCGCCTCCAGGACGCCCAGGGTCTGGCACACCAGCACGGCAATGTCACCGTAGGTATAGCCGATCTCCCCGAACTTGATGAGCCCCCTGGCCTCGATCTCGGCGGAGCCGTCCATGTCCTTCCCGGTGGACATCTTGCACTCGTAGTAGAAATCGATCAGGAAATAGTAGGTGGGCCGCATCCACGTGAGGAGCTCGGAACCGTGCTGGTAGAACTTCTCCATGGAGCCCAGCCTGTTCTCCTTGCTCTCCATGGTTTCGACGAAGTCCTCCCGGACCATGTTGACGTTCTCTATCTGGTGCACGAAGGAGCCGCCGCTGGGGAAATAGCGCTTCAGCAGCTTCCGCTGCTCTTCGATCAGCGGGAACATCTCCTGGTACGCCCGGTTGCGCTTGATGAAGTTCATCCACACGCTTCCGAGCCACTTCAGCACCTCCGGCGTCAGGAGCAGCTCCCCCTGCTTTTTCAGGTTGTAGATGATATTCGAAAGGAAGAAGAGGATGTAGTTGCTCTGCGGCGATTTCAGGTGCTGTTCACACTGGCTCAGGTATGCCGGGGTGTTGATGATCGTCTCGATTATCGCCATTATCCTGTTGAGCAGCTCCGGAGGGTAGCGCCGGTAGGTGATGGAGGTGAGCACCGCCTTCCCGATCTCCTCCAGTGATGCGTGTATGTTCAGTTCTCTTTCGGCCATGTCCGTTGTTCGACGCGGCGACAGGATCACCGTGCGTTACATAGAATAAGTGAGTATGATTGATTTCCGTGACCGCGGCGGGAAAAGTCAAGCATAAATCTGCTAAAATATCGCCTCGGCCGGCCGTACTGCGCCCTGTATCAATGCCCGGCGGGGGGCACCGGTGACGGAGGGGGGTAAAATTTCACTTGACATATAACAGTCCTGGAAATGTATAAATATCTATACAAATAGATATTGGCCCCTGTCCTTTGATGGCCGGAGCCGAGGTCCGTCTCCTTGAGTGAGCACTTCGAGAGAGTTGTCTTTGATAACCGGCAGATTCCGCTGCATTATCAGATAGCGGACTATCTTCTCATGATGCTGGAAAACGGCTCGCTGCGTCACCTGGACCGCCTCCCCCCCGAGGAGGAGCTGAAGCGGGCCTTCGGCGTCAGCAGGATGACCGTGCGGCACGCCCTGGATCATCTCATCCAGAAGGGGCTCCTCTACCGGAAGCAGGGACGGGGGACCTTCTGGACCGAGAAGGCCTCGTCGGTGCCGAAGGGGAAGCTCTCGGGGATCAACAGGGAGATATTCAGGATCACCGAGAAGACCGAGGTGCGGGTCCTCTCCAAGCGCGACGAGCCGGCGTCGGGGGAGGTGGCGGACTTCCTGCGGGTTCCCGCGGGAGCCCCTATCACCGTCTTCGAGCGCCTGCGGACGCTGCGCGGCGAGCCGATGAGCTACTCGGTCAACTATCTGCCGGTCCGCTACGGCCACCGCATCGGCAGGGGGCATCTGGAGCGGATGACGATGATGGAGACCCTTGAGCGGATCCTGAAGATTCCGCTGGGGACGGTGGAGCATGTGGTGGAGATCACCAGGGCGGGGGCCGAGACAGCCAGGCACCTGAAGGTACCGGTCCTGGACCCGGTGCTCACGGTGAAGACGACGATCCTGGACGGTGCATCGGAGCCGCTGGAGA
>JAFGJK010000067.1 GCA_016929135.1 Spirochaetota bacterium
GACGTGGTGAATCCCGAGGCGATGACGGCGGAGGGGACGCCGATCTACGGGATGCCGATACTTCAGGTGCACGAGGCGCGGCACGTCATCGTGTGCAACCGGGACCTGAAGCCCGGCTATTCAGGCGTGGAGAACTCGCTCTACCGGCGCCCCAACGTGTCCCTTCTCCTGGGGGACGCCAGGGAGACCCTGGATTCCCTGCTCAGGCAGGTGCGGGATTAGAATCGACCCCGGGTGCGGGAGCGGGTGATTGTCGGAGTGTTTTCCTGTTCGGCGATATTATGGAACAACCGTTTCGATTACCGGCCCACTTTTGGTGCGCCGCTTCGGCGGCACCGCGTGCATTTCGGTGCCTGTCAGGGAGCCCGCATCTTCAGCCCGCATCTTCAACGGTAGTGACATTCATCACGTCTTCTGAATATAGCCATAGAAGAGCTGACATGGCCGCTCCCGGATGTCTCGCGCCATTGCTCACTATACATCAACGGGAACAAGCAGCAACCGATCATGCTTCTACAAAGTCATACAAAATTGTCATAAAATAATTTTGTAATTGAAATCATTCACCTTCGAAGTGCATAATCGACCCCGATGCGCCTTTACGCGATGATACAATTTCTTTGACCATTGCCGTGATCAGGAGCCGGGTTTATGAAGAGAATCGTTCTGATTGTTGCCGCACTCTTTTTGGGAGTCGCAATGGTGCTCGTCGCACCCGGCAGCGCCGCCGCCATGCCGAAGGCGAAACGGGGGGTGCTGGACCTGAGAGGGTGGGATTTCAACACGCAGGGCTCTGTGGAGCTCAACGGCGAATGGGAGATGTACTGGGGGAAGCTTCTGACCCCGGGTGACTTTGAAGACGAATCCTCCCTTCCATCCCCACTGTATACAACGAATATTGGCAATTGGACCGAACCCGTTGTCGAGGATACGAGATATCCGTCAGAGGGTCACTGCACGTACCGCCTTCGCATTCTGGTTGACCGGAAAGTTGTGGTATACGGCCTGCATTTGAAATCGGTGCAGACCGCCTACAGTGCCTACGTGAACGGCCGGCTGATCACATCCATTGGAACAATCGGCACCTCAAAAGAGACCTCCATTCCCGAGATTCGCCCTCAGATCGTGCATTTTTCGAATACCGGGGATGTCATCGATCTGATAATTCCGGTTTCGAATTATCATTACAAACATGGGGGGATAGACATGCCGTTGACCTTCGGCGTGTCGGGTATGCTGGAGCGGATATGGAAAAACAAGGCGGTGTTCACCATCTTTCTCAACGGCGGCATTTTTCTCATAGCCATTTACTATTTCGTGCTCTTTCTTCTGCGAAGGGAGGATAAAACCACCCTCTACTTCGCCCTTCTCTGCCTGATGCTCTCCCTGCGGACGCTGATGACGGATGAACGGTATATCCTGAATCTGGTATCGATACCGTCGATCGAGATTATATATAAGATGGAATTCATATCGTGGTACGCCAGCATCATCCTGATATTCCTTTATATGAAAAAACTATTCGATAAGGAAGTGTCGAAGGCGCCCCTGTGGACAATACTGATCGTGTACGGCTCCATGACCCTCTTCACGCTCGCCGCCCCGGCGCGATACAATTCGTTGATCATAAATCCTGCGATCATCATGACAGGGATCGCCATCCTCTATCTTCTGTACATTGTGATTCTCGCGTTAATTCGAAGAAGAACCAATTCCAGGACACTGGCACTGGGAATACTAGCCCTGGTCCTGATTACGGCAAATGATCTTCTCAACGGCTTCGGGGTCATCGTTACGGGGTTTTACATATTCGTCGGCGTCTACATATTCATCATAATCCAGTCCTATCTTCTGTCGAGACGCTTCTCCATCGCCTTCGCCACTGCCGAAAACCTTTCCATTAAGATGCAGCGGGACAATGAAAACATGGCCGAGATCCTCAGCACCATCAGCGTCTCCTCCAGTGAGCTGAAGGATTTTTCCGACACCATGACCGGGACCGTCACGACCCTGAAGGAGGAGATGATCAACCAGGGGACGAGCCTGGAAGAGACGGCGGCCGCCGTTGAAGAGGTGACCTCTTCGATAGAGTCCATCGCGGATAGCGCCAGGGAGCAGGACAACTCCATCGAGGAAAACAACTCGATTCTCAGCACCTACATAGACTCCCTGAACATGATCACCGAAGCGGCCAAAAACGCCCAGGAGCTGAGCGGCTCCAGCATGAAAAAAATGGAGGCCAGCAGGCAGCGCCTCGACGACATCATCGAGGGGATGGAGGCAATCAAACAGTCCTCCGGCGCGGTGAATGAGATCACCCAGATCATCAACGACATCGCCGAGCAGACCAACCTCCTTTCCCTGAACGCGTCCATCGAGGCGGCCAGGGCCGGGGAATACGGCAGGGGGTTCGCCGTGGTGGCCGAAGAGATCGGGAAGCTGGCGGATCGATCCATATCCCAGGCGAAATCGATACAGGACTACGTCAAGAAGACCGTGGAGGACATCAGCAGGGAGACTCAGATCATCGCCGATTCGTCCAACGTCATCCTGGAGGTGGGGCAGGTGGTGAGCGAGGTGAACGGCGCCATTAAAACCATCCTCACCCTCTGCATCGAACAGGACAACATGGCAAGAATCATCCAGAAAAACACCGAGCAGATCGCCAACGGCTCCAGCGGTATTTCGCAGGCAACCCAGCAGCAGAAGAACACCATCATGGAAATTTCGGGCTCCATCGACAATCTCAACAATATCATGTACGGGGTCGTGAACAACACGAACCTTCTCCACGATTCCATGCTGGTGCTTCAGAAGCAGATTAATGCCCTCAGCAACATGTCCAGGGGCACGGCTCGGGATGATTGACGGGCCGTCATCGTGCGATTTTCGGGGATCATCATGCAGTTTCGGGACAGGCCGCCGGAAGGTTGAGGCCCCCCTCCCCTCTGTGGAGAGGGGCCTCGTTTGCGATTCCGGAAATCTTTGTGTCATGTGCGATAGGTGCGATGGGATATGGCCGTTTCATCTGCGCGCATTCGTATAATACTGTTCCTCGCTGCCGTTCCCTGGGGCTTTGTGATTGACAGACGGCGCGCCCGCGGTCATAATGAAAAAAACATAGAACCTGAATCTCCATGCGAATCATTCCACTGCTCCTGATATGCTCTCTCCTGTGTGCCGGATGTGCCGATCCCCATCGCGAAGGCGCCGGTGCGGAATTCGCCGTGGCCCCGGAGGGCGTCTCCTCCCTGGAGGGGGAGTGGCGTGCCATGAAGGGGGACTCCCCCCGGTACGCGCTCCCGGACTTCGACGATTCCTCCTGGCCCCTGGTGCGGGTCCCGGGGAATCTCATGGACCGGTATCCCGGTTATCGCGGCATCGCCTGGTACAGGGCGAGGATCACGATGCCCTGGGGGGGCGATGACGGGCGGTACCTGCTGCAGCTGGGAAGGATCAGCGACGCCGACGAGCTCTTCGTGAACGGCGTGCCCGTGGGGAGGACCGGCGATGCCGGCGGCGCCCGGTCTCACGGCTTCGACCGCACGCGCGGCTACCTCATCCCCTGCGGCCTCCTGCGTGCCGGTGAGGGAAACCTGCTGGCGGTGCGTGTGCGGGGCTACCTCTCCGATTCCCTGGGGATGATCTGGGGAGAGTACCTCATGGGGCCGCACGATGCCATGAGAAGGCTGGTCTTCCGCGGATACGCCGTGGACGTGCTGTTTATCGGCATCTACCTCTTCATCGCGGTCTACTTTTTCATCTTCTCCCTGATGGGGCGGGTGGTGGTCCCCCTGCAGCGGTACCTGGCCGCCTTCTCCACGGGGCTGGCCGTGTACATCTTCTGCCAGAGCCAGATCAAGTACCTGTTCACCGACCATTTCTACTTCTTTCACTACGTGCAGTACATGGTGGGGATCGCCGGCACCTGCGTCTTCCTGCTCCTCTTCCGGAGCATCTTCAACAGCCCGGTCACCAGGGTGGACAGGGGGGCAATGGCGGCTCTTGCCGTGGCCGCGGCGGCGGTGACTATCCTCCCCGAGATCCGGGACTGGACAATCCCCCGGCTCCTGTGGCATGCCGTGGTGGTCTACATCGCCGTCATCGGCGTAATTCACACCGTCAGGTCCGTCCTGGACCGCGACTGGAGCCGCCTCTACGTCTACGTCGGGTTCTCCATGATACTGGCCTGCGTGGTCATGGAGATTTTCCGCGCCAATTCCGTCGTCCCGGATTTCGATTACCTGAAGTTCGGCCTCATCGGCATGATCGTCATGATATCCTTCTTCATCGCCAGACAGCTCTCCAGCATCCAGAGGATGGAGGAGTCGATTCTGCTGAAGCTGGATAGGGAGGTCCAGGAGAGGAACCGGGAGCTGGTACAGCGGAACCGCACCATCGAGGACCAGCTGCAGATCGCGCGGCTCATCTACGACAAGCTCATGCCGGCCGGCCCGCCCAGCCTCCGGGGGATCGATTTTTCCGCCGCCTGCGTTCCCATCGACACCGTGGGGGGGGATTTCTACGACTACCGCGACCGGGGCGACTCGGTCACCGTCTTCGTCGGGGATGTCACCGGGCACGGGGTCCCCGGGGCCTTCCTGTCGCTCATCGCCAAGATCACCTTCCAGCACGTGCAGGAGGAGACGCGGGAGATCCCTGAGACGCTGGCGGCCATGAACAGGGTGCTCTGCGATTCTGCGGTGCTGTCCAACTTCATGACCGGGATCCTCTGTACCATCGACGTGCCGGGGAAGAGGCTCCTCTATTCCAGCGCCGGGCATCCCCCCTGCCTGCTCATGAGGCGCGGCGAGGGCTCCTGCATCCCCCTGCTCACAAAATCCATCCCCCTGGGGCTTCGGCGGGACCAGCGTTTCCGGCAGAGCGAGACCGGCCTCGGTTCCGGGGACAGGCTGGTGCTCTACACCGACGGGATCATCGAGGCGGCCAATGAGAGGGGGGAGCTCTTCGGCGAGGAGCGCTTCGCGGAGGTCCTCGGGGAGTGCCGTTCCCTGAAGGCCGCTGAATGCGTCCAGGAGGTCCTGCGCCGCATCACGGACTACGGGGATGGGCATATCGACGACGACATCACCCTGGTGGTGATCGACGTGCAGTAGGGTTTTTTTGTGCCGTCTGAAAAACCTTCGGTTTTTCAGACGGCAAGTGAATAAAGCAGCGCAATCGAAGCTCTTCTCGCTCGCCAGCCTCGTAAACGCCTCCTTCTTGCTCGGCTGGATCAGCGACGTCCGACGGACAGGATGTACTAGTGGCAATAGCATTCGAGCCGTCCTGGATCGCGCTTGCAGGCCGCCTTCCTGGCGGCTCCCGCGAAGGCCATGGAGGGCCGGTAGCGGCCTGTCGCTTGCTTGCTGAGAAGCGCTTCGATCATTACATTATTGATGTATCGTTGTTTCTGTTACCGGAGATAGCAATAATCTGCCTCCTGCTCGCGGAGAAGGGGCACTGTAGTATACATAGTGCAAA
The DNA here is from genome assembly GCA_016929135.1 of Spirochaetota bacterium. Lineage (GTDB taxonomy): Bacteria > Spirochaetota > UBA4802 > UBA4802 > UBA5550 > JAFGJK01. The sequence goes on from JAFGJK010000067.1 coordinate 5,485, forward strand.
ACAATGATCCGCGGCCTGTTCCTGGCCCCTTTTCTGGCCAAATTCTCCCAAATATTTATTTTTTCCCGGAATAATACTTGAAAAAAATCGCCCCCCTGAAAATCATGTGAAATCCTTTCTGCGCCCGGGGCCCCGGAGGGGAACACACGGCCGCAGTATAATTCCATAGAAAGGGGGTATTACGTGCACAGGTACGAGCTCACCGTCGTTTTACGAAACAAGGACCTGGAAAACCTCAAGGGGAAGATGGACGGAATCCTGTCGAAGTACGGGGTCTCCGTCGTGAAGGACGAGCCCTGGGGTATCCGAAAACTCGCCTACATGGTGGACGGGGAAAAGGAGGGCTTCTACGCCCACAGGGTGATCGACCTTCCGCCCGATTCTGTTAAAAAAATCATCGGCGAATTCCGTCTCAACAGCGACATCCTCCGCTATCTCTTCGTGAGACTGGAAGAAGAGAAGACCGCCTGAGGGGCGCCATGGCCAGCGATATCAACAGGGTGGTACTCATCGGCAGGCTGGTCAAGGACCCTGACCTTCGCTACACGCAGGGCGGGTCCTCGGTGGCCAGCTTTTCAGTGGCCAATAACAGATCCTATGTCTCCTCCGGCGAGAAGAAGGAGATCGTCTCCTATTTCAACTGCGTGGCATGGGGCAAGCTGGGCGAGCTGATCGTCCAGTACACCAAGAAGGGGCACAGGATCGGGATCGAGGGACGGCTCCAGCAGCGTTCCTGGGAGGATCAGAACGGGAACAAGCGTTCCACGGTGGAGGTGATCGTGGAGAATTTCCAGTTCCTCACGCCGAAGGGGTCGGGGCAGGAGGGGGGCGATGACATTCCCACGCCGGCACCTGATTCGGAACCGAACCCCTTTTCCGACGAGGATATTCCGTTTTAACATCAATCGTTTGAGGTAGAGAAATGTCAGAAGAACAGCAGAGCAATATAGAGCCGGCACCGGCGGAACAGGCAGAGCCCCAGGCTCCGGCAGAGCCCCAGGCTTCGGAGCAACCCCAGGCTCCGGCGCAGCCCCAGGCTCCGGCAGAGTCCCAGGCTCCGGCAGAGCCCCAGGCTCCGGCAGAGCCCCAGGCTCCGGCAGAGCCCCAGGCTCCGGCGCAGGAGCCGCGGCGTGAACACCGGGAAGGCGGCGAGGGGCGGCGAACCGAGGGGGGCCACGGCCACCACGGCGACCATTACCGGAGGCCCCGTCATGGAGACGACAGGGGGGACAGGGGGGGCGATGGGAAGTACCCCAGGTTCAAGAAGAAGGGGTGCCGCTTCTGCCGTGACGGCGAGACCATCGACTACAAGAAGGTGGATCTGATCGAGCGGTTCATCACCGACGGCGGGAAGATACTCCCCCGCCGCGTCACCGGGACCTGCGCGAAGCACCAGAGGCTCGTGGCCCGCGCCATCAAGCGCGCCAGGATACTCGCGCTCGTACCCTTTATAGAAAAATAAGGGAGTGGCTCCCGTCGCGATCGTACTGTTCGGCGGACTGGTCCTGACGCTGGGCGCAGCGCTGATCGTGTACCGCTGGGGATGGCCCGCCGCAGGCGCAATGGCGCTCCTGGCGTCGGTCTCCCTCTTCGTGCCGGAATTCGACATCGGCAAGGCAGGCCTCTTCGCGCCGATCCTCGTCGGTTTCGCCGCCGGGCACACGATCAGAACGGGGAAGACCATCACCTGGTATCTTGTCGCCGCGTCGCTCCTGCTGTCCCTGCTCTTCAGCGGGCAGTTTTACTACCAGACGGGGATCCAGGGGGCGGACGTGCTGGGACAGCTGAAGGCCCAGTTCGAACAGACCATCAGGGGGAGCGACGCCCCGGAGGACCTGCGGGACGCCATGATCGTCCAGTTCAACGGGTGGGTCGACGGGACGGGGAGGGAGATCATCCCCTTCCTCTTTTTCATGAACGGGCTGGTCTTCGCGGCGCTGGCCTTCCCCTTTCTCGGGCTGCTCTTCCGCAGGATGTCCGGCGCCCAGGTGAGGGGCCTTGAATTCTTCCGGCTCCACGACTACGCGATATTCGCACTGATCGTGGGATGGGGGGCGGTGCTCCTCTTCGGCGGCGGACCGCTCCGCTCGGCCGGCCTGAACATCGCGCTCGCCGCGTCGGTGCTCTATCTGGTCCAGGCGCTGGGGGTCGTGAAGTTCCTGCTGGTGAAGCGGGGACTGCCGGCGTTCCTGCTCCCGCTGATCTTGGCGATCACGCTGATCGCGGGATTTGCGGTGCTGGGATTCGTGCTGGTGCTGCTGGCGGGGCTGGGCGCCCTCGATTTCTGGGCAGATTTCAGGAAGCTGGAAAAGCAAACCACATAATCGCATAGAGGTGAATACGATGAAAGTCATACTTCAGAAGGACGTTCCGAACCTGGGGGACGCCGGCGACATCAAGGAGGTCGCCGAGGGCTACGCGAGGAACTATCTCCTGCCGAGGAACCTGGTGCTGATCGCCAGCGAGTCCAGCAGGCGCGAGGCGGAGCACCAGAGAAAGCTGGTGAAGCTGAAAAAGGAGAAGAGGAAAAAGGAGAGCGAGAAGATTCTCGGGAAGATAGACGGCGTCACGGTGCAGTTCGCCGTGCAGGTGGGCGAGGAGGGGAAGCTATTCGGCTCCGTGACCACCATGGACATCGCGCGCAGGCTGAAGGAGCAGGGATTCCAGATCGACAAGAAGAAGATACACCTGGAGAATCCCATCAGGCAGGAAGGGGAGTTCGAGGTGGCGATAAGGCTCGACGAGGGGCTTACGGCGAAGATCAAGGTCATCGTCGCCAAGGAATAGCCGATGAACGAACGTATCCCCCCGCAGGACATCGACACCGAAGTCGCATGTCTGGCCTCGGCGCTGCTGAGCAGGGAAGCTCTCTACAAGGTGACAGAAATCCTCCAGCCGGAGGATTTTTATATTGAGCGGCACCGGCTGATCTACAACGCCATCCTGGACCTGGAGCGGAAGAACAGGCCCCTGGACCTCACCACGCTGAAGCAGCGGCTCGTGGACCTGGATCAGCTGGAGAAGATCGGGGGGGACGTCCAGCTGGTGGAGATGTACCGCGCCGTGTCCACCTCCGCCAACGCGGAGCACTACGCACGCCGCATCAAGGAGATGAGCCTTCGCCGGCGGCTCATCGAGGTCTCCGCGGACGTCATCGATCGGTGCTACGACCGGAGCGCCGAGACCGAGGAGGTGCTGGACCACGCCGAGCGCGAGATATTCCAGGTGACCGACCGCCGCATCACCAGCGACTTCAAGAAGATCGACGCGGTGATCCGCGAGACCATGGACAACATCGGCACCTGGTACGAGACCAAGAAGGTGGTCACCGGCATCAGCTCCGGATTCAAGGACATCGACGAGATACTCACCGGCTTCCACGAGGCGGAGCTCATCATCATCGCCTCCCGCCCCGGCATGGGGAAGACCGCATTCGCGCTGAACATCATGAACCACATCGCAATCCGCGAGAAGAAGCCGGCCCTCTTCTTCTCGCTGGAGATGCCGGCCACCCAGCTGGCCCTGCGAATGCTCTGCGTCGAGTCCATGGTGGACTCCCAGCGGGTACGCACCGGCCACATCAGCGGCGAGGAGATGACGAAGCTCCTGCAGGTCTCCTCGAAAATCGAGACCACGCCGATGTTCATCGACGACACCCCCTCGGTGAACGTGATGCAGCTCAGGGCCAAGGCGCGGCGCATGGCGCAGAAGCACCCGCTGGGGGTGATCATCGTCGACTACCTGCAGCTCGTCTCGGGGAACCAGAGGATCGAGCGGCACCTGCAGATCGCGGAGATCTCCCGCTTTCTCAAGGAGCTGGCGCGTGAGCTTTCGGTGCCGGTAATCGCCCTCTCGCAGCTCTCCAGGGCCGTGGAGCAGCGGACCGACCAGCGCCCGACGCTGGCCGACCTCCGGGAGTCCGGCGCCATCGAGCAGGACGCGGACGTGGTCATGTTCCTCTACCGGGAGGAGAAGGTGAAGCGGGATCCGGACGAATCGAAGAAGGGGCTCGCCGAGATCATGATCGCCAAGCAGCGGAACGGCCCCGTGGGGAACGTCACCCTCCGCTTCTGGGAGAAGTACACCAAGTTCGGGGATTTCACCCCGGCCTACACATACGAGGAGACCAGCCAGGTCAATGAGCTCCAGTAAGGCTGCAGGCATCCTGACCGGCGTGTTCGAGTCCGTGGGGGGCTACTTCCTCTTCCTCAAGGAGACCGTGGTGTGGATCTTCCGCCCCCCCTTCGACGCGAAGTACGTGGTGAACCAGATGGTGGAGATCGGCTACAAGTCCATCCCGGTGACCGCCATCACCCTCTTCTTCACCGGCATGGTCATGGCCCTCCAGATCGGTAACGCCATGGACGCCATCATCGCCGGCTCCTCGATATTCATAGGAAGCGCCGTCACCATCGCCATGTTCCGCGAGCTCTGCCCGGTGCTCACGGCGCTTCTCCTGGCCGGACGGGTGGGCTCCTCCATCGCCGCCGAGATCGGCACCATGAAGGTGACAGAGCAGATCGACGCCCTGCGCACCCTCGCGGCGAACCCGGTGCAGTACCTATCGGTGCCGCGCTTCCTGGCCTGCCTGGTGATGACGCCGGCCCTCACGGTCATCACCGACCTGGTGGGGGTCATGGGGGGCGGCTTCATCGCCTATTTCTCCCTGGGGATCACCCTGGACAAATACATCGAGAACATCACGAACTACATCCGGCTGGCGGACTTCATCACCGGCCTGGTGAAGTCATTTTTCTTCGGCATCGAGATCGCGGTGATCGCCTGCTACCAGGGGTTCATCACCGAGGGGGGGGCCGAGGGGGTCGGGAAGTCCACGATCCAGGCGGTGGTGAAGTCCTCGATGGTGATTCTCATATCCGATTATTTCCTGACGTATCTTATCCGTTTTGTCGAGTGAGGTGGGATTTCATGAGCAAGGGACCGAGCGATTTCATCGCCGCGCTGAAAAAACAGAAGGTGAAGAAGAACCTGCTGGATACAATGGAGGGCCTCCCCAGGGAGCGGTTCCTCGACCCGGTCTTCGCCGAGGATTCCTACGCGATGATCCCGATACCCATCGGGTACGGCCAGACCACGGACGAGCCGCTGGTGCTGGCCAGGATGCTGGAGGCGCTCTCGCCGCGGAAGAACTGGCGCGTACTGGAGGTGGGGACCGGCTCCGGCTATTCCGCCGCCGTGTTGGCCAGGATGGTGGACCGAGTGGTGACCGTGGAGTATCATGACGAACTGGCCGCCAGGGCAAAGGAGGTGCTGGGTGACCTGGGATACGGGAACGTGAAGTTCTACGCCGGGGACGCAACGCAGGAGGTGGAGAAGCTCGAGGAGTTCGACGCCATGATCATCTATGCGGCGTGCCGGCAGACGCCCCTCTCCCTCATCGGCCGTCTCAAGAACGGCGGCGTCATGGTGCTCCCACTGGGGATGCCGCACCAGCAGCAGATCACCCGCTACGTGAACAATCTCTCCGCCCCCGACATGCTCAAGAACTACCGGTTCATGGATTTCTGCAGCTTCTCCTCGATTCGGGGGAAGTACGGATGGGAGGATGTGCAGAGCCCCTTCGTCCAGACCGGGGAGGAGGACGCCGTGATCGGCGAGGGCCCGGCGCGCTGATCAGAGGGCTGATCGCTTCACCCTGTCCGGGTCCTCGTCCGGCTTGTAGCAGTAGCGGCAGCCGTGGATGAGGATCTTCCTTCCGGTCCCGTTCTCCAGGATCGAGGCGTAGAGCGCCTCGTACTTCGTGAGCTCCGAGCCGCAGAGGGGGCATGTCCTGCTCCCCGGGGCGCGCCGCGGGAGGTTGGAGATCCCGCCCGGCTCCACCGTGGTCTTCGCCGCGGGCCTCTTCCCTGTCATTGCCGCCACCTTCTCCCTGCCGGAGCGGAAGGCCGAGAGGAGGTAGAAAAAAGCGGCGGCGCCGAGCAAAAGCCCCAGTATGTAGAGCAGCACGGTCACGGCAGCCTCACCGCCGCGCGATCCTGGTGACGAAGTTGATCATGATGGTGTCCCTCTTGGGGCTCCGAAAGGTGTAGTCCCCGTATATGTGCAGCACCTCGAATCCCTCCATATCCAGAAGGTGCGTCAGCTCGTCGATGTCGTAGATTCGCTGGAGGTGCATCTCGGAGCGCTCCTCCTTCCGCCGCTTCACCGTGAGGAGCGAATAGATCAGCTTCTTCCGCCTGTCGTAGCTGTTGCTCCACTCGATTACGGCCCCCCGGGGCTCGAAGACCTTGGTCTTGCCGTCGAAGTTCTCGTTGATGTTGAACTCGCTGGTGATGTCGAAGAGGAAGATCCCGTCTGGCTTCAGGCAGTGGCGGACCGACCTGAAGACGCGCCGCAGGTCCCCTCGGGTGAGCTGGTAGTTCAGGGTGTCGTGTACGGCGAAAACGAAATCGGCCCTCCGGGCCAGAGAAAAGGCGCGGATGTCGGCGCAGAAGACGCGGAAGTTGAAATAGGTCCTGGTCTTGGCCACCATGAGCATCTCCAGCGAACGGTCGATGCCTACGATGGTGTACCCGTCGTTGGAGAATTTCGCGCCGAAGCGGCCGGTGCCGCACCCCAGTTCCACGATGAGCTCCGGCGACATCACCTGGGACTGCATGATCGACTTTATGTAGTCATACCAGTCCTGGTAATCCACGTGGCGCAGCAGAAAATCGTAGTACGGTGCGATCCCGCTGTAGGGCTCCACCTCGCTGCGCCGCAGGGACCTTTCACCGGTTATCGGCATTCTCTCCGCCTCCCGGCGCTATGATGGCACATAACGGTGCCCCCTGTCAAGTCCTTCGTCCGCTCTCAGATCTTTTCCAGCAGCATGATGTGGGAGAGGCCCCAGACGTCCCGGTCCACGAAATAATCGTCCACCGGGCCCAGCATGAGGCCCCCGGGGGGCGTTGTGCCGTCCATACGGTCTATCAGCATCATTCGCTTCCCCCTCCCGGTCTCGAATATCTCGCGGCCCGAGAAGAGGACGCGGTAGCCGTCGCAGGCCACGAAGAGGAAGTAGCTGCCGGCGCCGGCGCCGGGGAAGTTCCTCTTCAACAGCCCCGCCAGGCTGTACCCCTGGGCCGAGGAGATCCCCTTGTACCCCCTGCCGTGGCCGGTGCGCACCCAGCCGTCGATGGAGACGCGGGCGACGCCCTGCAGGGACATGGGGGCGCCCTTCCCGTCCCGTATGCCGGTGAGGGCGTTCGACGAGCACTTCGCCCCCCGCTGCATCGCCGGGATATCTCCCGCGGGGAGGGACGGCCTGCGGAGGACGATCTTCACCACGTCGTCCAGGTAGCGCCCGGTGTCCGGCTCGGAGGGGCATATGAGCCGGAGCCCCTTGAGCGGCCCGTGGTGTCTGTTCTTGTCGTAGACCTGGCCCTTCTTCAGCTTGTTGGGCCTGAGCTCGGTGCGGCTGTAGGCCAGCACCGGGGCGTCGGCGTCGTCCACCATGGTGAGCTCGCCGTAGCCGAAGTCGACCCTGCTCCCGCTCCCGGAGACGAAGGTGACCGCCATGTCCAGGGGGCGGTCGAAGGCGGCCCCCTCCTCGTTTTTCGGCGCGATCCCCTCCAGGAGATGCACCAGGGAGATGCCGCTGTAGCGGTAGGTGCCCAGGAATTCGCCCTCCGGCGAGACCTCCCTGGTCCGCACGTAGGTGCCGGCCAGGGCGCTCAGCGAATCGTCGTCGAACCTGTAGACCTGTTTCGTGAGGCCCGACACCTCGAGCGAGGTTCCCGCGGGAACCTGCTCGCGCAGGGCGATGGGGGTGGCCCCCGTGACCGCCATGACGGCGGCGTAGTCCCTTTCCCCCGAGCAGGCGGTGAGGCAGAGCGCCGCGGCGCAGAGGGCAGTGAGGGTGCATCGGAACAGCGATTTCGTCGAGGGCATTGTGAATCCTCCTGTGCAATCGTACTGTAGCGGCCGCCGCGTCATTCCCCCAGCCTGCGCGGCCTCAGGTGCTTCAGGTGCAGGCCGGCCCATCCCCATGAGAGGGGGAGGGCCAGCGTGTTTCCCAGGGCCAGGCTGATGAAGACCCCGGGCATTCCCATGCCGTAATATTGGGAGAGGAGATATGCCAGCGGCACCGCCAGCAGACCCATTCTGACAATGGTGATGATCAGGGCCGGCGCCGGCCTCCCGGTGGCCTGGAAGGTGGCGGCGGTGATCATGGCCACGGAGACCCCCAGGATGGTGAAGGCCAGGTAGCGCACCTGCAGCACGCTGCTGTCGATCACCCCCGCCACCGTGGAGAAGGCGGAGAAGAGGGTCCTGGCGGAGAGGTTGTAGACCAGGGCCAGGAGGAACACCAGGGCCATGCCGAAGAGTATGTTGAATCGGTAGATATGCCGCACCCGCTCCAGGTCGCCGCGGCCGTAGTTCTGCCCCACCATGGTGATGGTGGCGCCGGAGATGGCGAAGGCCGGTATGAATATCAGCTGGTCGGTCCTGCCGCAGAGGGCCCAGGCGTTCATGGCGTCCTGTCCTATGGAGGAGACCAGGTTGTTCAGCAGCATGAAGGTGGCGGACATGGTGATCATCCCCAGGGAGTGGAGCGAGCCGATCCTGACGATCTCGGCGATGAGGTGCCACCTTGCCCGCATGACGTTCCAGTGGATCGGGATTGAGGACTTGTTCTTCGCGAAGATCCCTATGACGTAGACCGCAGTGATGGCGATCCCCAGGGTGGTGGCGAGTCCCGCGCCGGCGACCCCCAGGTCCAGCCAGAAGATCAGCACCGGGTCCAGGGCAACGTTGATCACCGCGGACATCACCGAGGCGGTGGCGATGTATTTCGTGAGCCCCTCCCCCTGCAGGGTCCCCAGGAGCACGCTCCCCAGGAGGAGGATGCTCATGCCGGGGAGGAGGGAGTAGAAGAATTCGAGGCCGTTCGCGATGGCCTCCTCGGTGAGCTCGGAGCCGGCCAGGCCGTGCAGAATGTCGTACCCGAATACGTAGCCGGCCACCAGGCAGGTTACCGCCAGTATGCCGGCGATGAGGAGGCCCGAATCGGCGGCCCGCTCAAGGGCGGCCTGGTTGTTCTCTCCGATGGCCCTGGCCACCAGGCTGCTCACGCCGATGTTGATCCCCATGGTGAGGGCGATGAAGAGGAAGTAGATGGGGAAGACCAGCCCGGTGCCGCTGATGAGGGCCGTGGACCCCCGGTCGATCAGAGTGATGAAATAGGTGTCGATGATCAGGTAGAAGAGGTTGATGACGTTGCTGATGAAGAAGGGGATTGACAGCTTCAGCGTTAGGGGCAGGATCGGGCCCTCGAACATCCCCTCGATGCCGTTCACCCGTACCGGTGCGCTGTCCATTTCCATCCCCTGCAACCCCTCGTCCTGATTCAGGGGACTATGCGCGGGGGGTGCGGGGAAGTCAAGAAAAAATAGTGGATGGGCAGCTTCCCGGGCACTGAGCGAAGTACGGGCGGCACGCACGGCCGCGTCCATCCGGCCCGTCCTCCCGGTCGGTTGTTCTGGCCGCTCCCGCGGCATTATTAGCGAGATGGTGCGGTGCAGCATCGAGGCCGGGCGGGTGATAAAATGGCCCATTGCGACGAGTCACCGGGACAGGGGATATGTCCGGCCCCGAAGGGGACCCTGAGGGGCAGCATAACAGATAACGATACTGCTCTCTTTTGGTCCGATTTTTTACGCTTGATCGTTATAAGGATCTCTTGTGGTCTGTTTTAACGAATGTGACATTTCACGAGATTACGCAAATAGTCCCTGGTCGTTTCCTGGTCACCGGCGTGAGAAGAATTTTGGATGGGGCTGCAGCCGGCACTGCGGCGATGGTCGGGTACAGGATAGCGGCAGAGAGAATCCGATATGTCTCATGAAATCTCCTGCGTGTCAAAGTCTGTCTGCGTCGTTTTTATTTATCGGTAGTATTCCGCAGAACGGATTTCCGTCATCTGAGCGGACGGAGCGGCGCGCATGCGCCCGCCGCGGGGAGGGCCCGCCGGGGCCTCAGAACACCGGCCGGTCTCCTCTCACCCCGCCGCTCCCGTCAGCGCCTGCCGGTATCGATGCAGTACACATCCTTTTTTATGTTAACAAAAACCTTTCCCTGAACAATCGAGAAATTTATTTGGTCGGAGAGCGGTATTACGCCCACCTGGTACCACTGGGTACTTTTGTTCTGCGCGGCATATTTCCAGATATTTCTACCCGTTTTTTCATCGTCACAATTGAGGAAGGTGGAGAAGGTCTGCGGTTGCTCGTTCAAATGAAACACATGGTTTAGATAATAAAGCCTTCCATCGAGAATTTTTGCACCGCAAAAAATCCGCTGGATGGTGCGCACGCCCATGGACCTTCCATTGCTGGGGTTCAGCTTGACATAGTAGGTGACCGGCCGATCCGCGCTGCCGGCAACGAAAAAGGTCTTCGTCGTTAGCGCTATTTTTTCACTGGACAGCTGGGCATCCAGCAACATGTTTCCCGGGAGCCGCTGCGATTTCCAGAGGGTGTTGCCGGTGGCCGGATCAAGGGCAAGTATCGCAAAATCCTGCATGATGTTCGCTTTCTCGGGCCTGTAGCACAGATAGATCCGGTTGTCATGATAGCCCAGCAATCCTATGTCGTAGTCGCTCCATGTGGTGAATTTCCGTATCCATTTCTTTTCACCGGTGGCAAGGTCAAAGCCGGCAAGATGCCCGTCGGTTGCCTTTAGAAAAATACTCTTCTCTCCCAGGCACGATTCAGAAAATTCATATGCTCCATACTTATAGGTACCTTCCATCTGCCGGTTCATCGCCACGTTGATGTCGTTCCTCCAGATCAGGGAGCCGTCCTGCGGATTGAGGCAGTACACCACGCCCTGGTTGTCGCCGAAGTAGAGCCTGCCGTTTTTGACTTCCGGGGCCACTAAAATTTGCTTTCTTCTATAGTCCACATTGGGGCTCATGCCCGTCGGCGTAGTGTATGTCCAGAGGGGATTCCCGGTGGCGGCGTCGATGCAGTTCATTATGCCGTTGTCCAGGTCGTACCTGTCGGGGATAAAGAGCTTCCCGTTCCAGAGACCCGGAGCCGGATTGATGTACTGCCCTCTATGGGGATTCTTTACCGGTGTCGTCCAGACCTCATTGCCGGTCTGTAGATCCAGGGCAATCGTGTCCCCGGTCTCCATGGCGAATATCGCCAGATTGTCATGCACGGCCGGCCGGCTGAGCGAGGCTTGGGACCCGGTGTAGGTGTATTTCCACAGCAGCTTTCCGGCATCGGCCGAATATCCCGCCGTCTGTGCCGTAGATTCGGTAAGGCAGAGGGCCGCAGCCAAAACGGCCAGGGCCGCGAGGCGAAGCAGTGGGTGATAATCAAAACGTCCTTTTAATCTGTTGGTTCGATTCACATTTTTTTTCAATTTAATACCCTTGCAATACACAAAATTTATGAGGAGTGTAGATGGGTCTGTTCAGCGCGCAAGTGTTTTTTTTGTTCCGATGGACTTCGTCGTGTCTCATGAGATTTCCTGTCCGGCGGCATCAGAACGAAGGTGCCCGGTGATGAACGAGGCATACCGTGCCCTGGTGCCGCAGTTTCTGGCGATCGGCGGCCGCCAGTGACCGTTTCGGAAGAGCGGCCGTGTCCCTGATGACCTCATCTCCCGGCGCGAATCCCTATCTGTCGTTGAAGGCCCTGAGATTGTCCGGGTCCCGGAGCAGCAGATCATTCTCCCGCTCGATGCGTTTCAGTTCGGCGATCTGCCGTGCCTTCTGTGCGACACATGGGACTCGCCCCGGCGTGACACCCGGATGGTGACGCCCCCCTGTCAGCGGGTGCGTCCGTCCATGTCCGATAGAAATGCGGTATCATCCCCACCGGCGCGGCGGTTTTTTACTTGCCATAATTACGGCGCGGCAAACAATACCTGATAACGTATCGAAAAGATATATGAAGGGGGACCCGGCATGAGCGCGGTACAGGCTTCCATCGACAATATCGAAGACGTGAGAAAGGACCTGAAGCACTTTGCCACGAGGTTCGTCATGGCCACCGAGAGCGTGAGCTTCCTGGCCATCATCCCCATGATTGTGCTCTACGCCTCGGTCAATTTCAACATAAGCCCGGCGCAGGCCTCGGTCTTTTTCAAATGCGCCGCGGCGGCGATCGCCTTCGGCCTGGTGGGGACGAACGTGGCGGACCGGGTCATCGTCCTGCCCATCACCAGGTATTTCAGGAAGCTGCTGCGCAGCGAGCCGGTCACCGAGGAGGAGTACGCCAGGGCGCAGCGCAGGTTCTTCTCTCTCCCCTACATCCACTCGCTGAACTCGGCGTGCCAGTGGTTGGTCGGGCTCCTGGTCTGCGCCGTCCCCTTCACCCTCTTCGGGAACCTGACGACGATACAGACGATAAACATCTTCTCCGTCGTCGCCATCATCCCCCCCTTCGGCGCGATGCTCTTCTTCCTCCTCACCGAGATATTCATGCAGAAGCTCCTCAACAAGGGGATCTTCAGCCGCCTGGTGCTGAGCGATTTCAACCTGAACATGAGCCTGATGCGGCGCATACTGCTGGCCATCCTGCTCGTTCTGATCATACCGGTCGTCGCGATTAACGGGTACTACATGGTCCTCCTGGAGATCGCGGGGGTGGTCGCCTCGATCTCCTTCCTGAAGCTTGGCTTCATCCTCCTGTTCGGGATCATCCTGGCGGTCAGCGTGGTGATCGCCCTATGGAGATCCATCACGGTCAAGGTCAGGTTGATCTCCGGTTTCCTCGAGAGGATCGGCAGCGGCGACCTGGCGGCCGAGAAGAGCGTCTTCGCCGTCGTCGACGAGCTGACGAACATAAACCAGACCGGTTACGTAATGAAGAAGAACATCACCGCCATGATGTCCGACATAAATACGATATCCGCGCAGCTCGATAGCTCGAGCAACGACACGTCTCGGATCACCATGTCCTTCTCCGAGGTGACGCAGAACCAGGCCGCCACCGTCGAGGAGGTGACCGCCACGATCGAGGAGATCTCGGCGGGGATGGACAGGATCGCCACCGGTGCGCAGGAGCAGGTGGGCAGCCTGAAATCGCTCATGGGCAGGATGGGCGAGCTCTCCGGCATCATGGGGGAGCTCTCCGAGAGCATCGGGAGCGCCACGACGCTCGCTTCCGGCATCACCGCCGAGGCGAGGCAGGGGGAGGAGTCGCTCCGCCAGATGAACGAGAGCATGCTCACCATCAGCAGCGGCTCGCAGCAGATGACGAACATCGTGAGCATCATCCAGGACATATCCGACAAGATAAACCTGCTGTCGCTCAACGCGTCCATCGAGGCGGCGCGCGCCGGCGAGGCCGGAAGGGGCTTCGCCGTGGTGGCGGACGAGATCTCGAAGCTGGCCGACAACACGGCCACGAGCGTCAAGGAGATCGACGGACTCATCAAGACCACCGACGGCGAGATCCGCAAGGGGCTCTCGGGAGTCACCGACGTGGTTGACAGGATCGGACGGATCGGCACCGGCATCGGCTCCATGAACGGCATGGTGGAGAAGATCGCCGGCATCATGCAGAAGCAGGTGGACACCAACGCCATGGTGGACCAGGAGGCGAACAGGGTGATGAGCAAGTCCCGGGAGATCGAGGGGGCCACCATGGAGCAGAAGTCGGCCATCAACGAGGTGGTCCATTCGGTCACTAGGATCAACGAGCTGACCCAGACCATCAGCGCCGGTTCCGAGGAGATCACCACCAACACCGACGAGAACGCAAAAATCGCCAAGATGCTCAAGGGGAAGGTCGAACAGTTCAAGATCGCCTGAGCCGCCGTCCCCCCCCGCGGGTTCCCCCATCAGGGCCGCCCCGCCTCCTCGAAAATCGATTCCGCCGCGGAGCCATGTGATCCACAGCGTTGCCGCCATTGGGGAGCCGGACCGCGCCGTATCCGCCGGATCGGATCGCGAGGAAAAAAGCTTGACATATTACGCAACAATTGTTACATAACATATGTAATTTAAAAAACAACCGGAGCCGCCCGTGCCGCCGAAAGCGATCTACAAGCGGGAAGACCTCATCGGGTCGTCCCTGAAGATTATCAAGGAGAAGGGGACGCAGCAGCTCAGCGCCAGGGAGGTGGCCAGGGAGCTGAATTCCTCCACTCGGCCGGTGTACGAGCACTTCCAGTCCATGGGGGAGCTCAGGAGGGCGGCACTGCAGAGGACCGTCGACCTGCTCTACGACTACGTGACGCGGCGGCACACGCAGAACGCCTTCCTGAATATCGGGGTGGGGTACGCCATGTTCGCCAGGGACCACAGAGAGTTTTTCCGGGCGATATTCCTCGAGGACAACGACGCCAGCGGGGTCATTGACGAGATGCTGCGAAAGCTTGACCGGGAGATGGTGAAGGTCCCGGAGCTCAAGGGGCTTACCTACCGGGAGCGGCAGACGCTGCTGAGGAGATGCTGGATCTATACGCACGGCTTCGCAGCGATGGTCTTTTCCGGATACATAGAGGACGTTCGCGACAGGCACATCATCACAATGCTTGCCGAGGCCGGCATGATCTTCATCGAGGATTCGCTGGGAAGGCACGGGAAAGAGAAGAGGGGAAGATAATTCCATTGGAGGAGCATATGGCCGATTATGACGCGATAGTTATCGGGGCGGGCAACGGGGGGCTCGCGGCGGCCGCCACCCTGGCCGGGGCGGGGGCGAGCGTCTGCGTCCTGGAGCGGCACAACATCCCCGGCGGATGCGCCACCAGTTTCTGCCGCGGGCGGTTCGAGTTCGAGGTGGCGCTGCACCAGCTCAGCGGGATGGGAACCGAGGGCAATCCCGGTCCCCTGAGGTTCACCATGGCAAACCTGGGCGTCCTGGAGAGGGTGGAGTTCATCGAGTCGAACGATCTCTACCGCATCCAGATCCCCGACAGGATCGACATCACCCTGAAGACCGACAGGAAACAGGTGGTGGACGAGCTCTCGGGGCGGTTTCCGGAGGAGCGGGAGGCGATTGCGAACTTCTTCGACATGCTCTACGCCTACTTCCAGGAGCTCGTCAAGGCCTTCTTCCTGAAGGACCCCGATGCGTCGCCGGAGAGGTATCCCCTGATCTACCGGTACTCGATGCGGAGCACGAAGGACGTGATGGACTCGTACTTCAGGTCCCCCCTGCTGAAATCCGTCATCACCATCTACTGGTCGTACCTGGGGCTCCCCCCCAGCAGGTTGATGTTCATGGATTTCGCCATAACGCTCTATTCCTACCTTGAATACAAATCCTACCACGTCAAGGGGGGCTCGCAGTCCATCTCGAACGCCCTGGCCGACATCATCGTGGAGAAGGGGCAGGAGATCCGCTTCAACTGCGGCGTGAAAAGGATCCTCGTCAGGGACGGCAGGGCCGCCGGCGTCATCACGGAGACGGGGGAGGAGATCTCCGCGGGCTGCGTCATCTCCAACGCGTCGAAGATCACGACCTATGTCGACCTCATCGACAGGGAGCACCTCCCGGGGGATTTCTTCGGCCATCTGCGCAGCAGCGCCATCGGCGTGTCGGCCCTCTCGCTCTATATGGGGCTGGATTGTCCCCCCTCCGAGGCGGGCATCACGCAGCCCACCAATTTCATCAGCCCCACGGAGGACTACGAGAGGGCCTATGAATGTGCGAAGACCGTCGAGGTGAGCGAGGATTCGGGACTCCTCACCTGCTACAATTACATGGACCCCTCCTTTTCCCCGGAGGGGACGACCATCGCCACCTTCGTCACCCTGAAGTACGGCGAGCCCTGGATGCAGATAAAGCCGGAGGAGTATCATGAGATCAAGTTCAGATGCGGCGAGCAGATGATGGAAATCCTGGATCGCGTCTATCCCGGCGTGAGGGGCAGGATCGAGGAGTTCGAGATCGCCACGCCGCTCACCCATCTCCGCTATCTCGGGCATCCCAACGGCTCCGTGTACGGATTCGACCAGCACCCGTGGGAATCGTCCTTCTTCACCCAGCAGAAGGCGCCGATACCGGGGCTGTTCATCACCGGGGCGTGGGCGGGCATGGGAGGTTTTCAGCCGACCTATCAGAGCGGCGAGAAGGTGGCCCGGCTGGCGTTGAAGAACATCAAGGGATAAGGGACGACCGATCCAGATACACTGACGGAGGAGACCATGGCACTGGATTTACACAAGATGCAGAATTACGATCGACTGCTGGAGCAGATGAATGAGTTCCGGGAGAGGGGGACCGACTACCGTTCCCTGCGGGGCAGGATGAGCGAGGTCATGGACCGGCTTCATCCGAAAAGGCTCCGCCTCGAGGTGGCGGAGATCATTCAGGAAACGCCGAGCGCGAAGACCTTCCGCCTCGTCGCGCCGGACCGGTCCCTGCCCCCCTTTCTCCCCGGCCAGTACATCACCGTCTACACGGAGGTGCAGAGCGTCGCAACGGCCCGGGCCTATTCCCTCTCCTCGGCGCCGGCGGATTCGGGGCATTACGACATCACCGTGCGCAGGCTCGCCGGGGGACTCGTCTCCGGCCGCATGCTGGACCGATGGCGGGTGGGGGACACGATCGAAGCCTCCTCCCCCTCGGGGAATTTCTATCACAACCGCATCATTCACGACCGCTCCGTCGTGTACCTCGCTGGGGGGAGCGGCATCACCCCCTTCATGAGCATGATCCGTCAGGAGGCGACGAGGCCCGCCGGCATGAACGTATGCCTCCTCTACGGCAGCAATTCCGACGGGGATATCATTTTCCACGACGAGCTGAACAGGCTCGCCGAGGGGAATGCCCGTTTCAGATACGTTCCCGTGGTAGAGAAGCCGGGGGCGGGATACCGGGGGAAGACCGGTTACCTGACGGCGGACCTCATCCGGGAGGTTCTGGGGGATGTGGAGGGCAGGACCTTCTTCCTCTGCGGTCCCGGGGCGATGTACGATTTCTGCATCCGGCAGCTGGAGGCGCTGGGGGTTCCGCGGAGAAAGATTCGGAGGGAGATGTTCGGGGCGCTCCCGGACATCACGCGGCACCGGGACTGGCCGGCGGAGGTGAATCCCGCCGCAGAGTTTTCCGTGCAGATCAAGGGCAAAGACACGATAAAGGCAAAGGCGGGGGATTCTCTGCTGACATCGCTTGAAAAAAACGGATTGAAGGTCCCCAGTCTCTGCAGATCCGGGGAATGCAGCTACTGCAGGGTGAAGCTCCTTTCGGGGAGGGTCTTCCAGCCGAAGGAATCCCTGGTGCGCTCTTCCGACAGGCGCTTCGGGTACATCCATTCGTGCATGTCCTATCCCCTGACGGACCTGGAGATCCTGCTCTGAGGTGATGACAGGGATTATCCGGGGAAGTGCTCACCGGGCCCTGGCGGAGCCGGGGTTGCCGCTTCCCTTTCCCACCGGTGGTGCGGGTCTGTCCGCGCCTCCTGATCGATGCGCCCTTGTGCCGGCCGCGTACGGGAGACGTATGAAATCCACGAGCCATCCCCGATTTATCGCCCCCTGACAGCGGGGGACGCCGCACGGGGAGGGCACAGCGATGCCCGAGGGGCGTTTTATGCTTGATCTTGACAATACAGCATTGTAGATATAAGGAAAGACGGGAACCGGCTGCCGGGGCGCCGACGGGAGCGTCTGCCGTTGCGCGGGGATTCGGCCATCCGGGAAAGCTACACCGGTGGGTTCGTGGACGACCTTTTTCACGGTCAGGGCATCCTGATTAGAGCCGGCGGCGACAGATACGTGGGGCAGTTCAGGAACGGCAAGGCGCACGGCCCGGAGGTGCTGTCCAACAAAGAGGGGCGGAGGCTGAAGGAGGGCAACTGGCAACGGGGAGCTTTCACCGGGGAATGGAGCCTCGTCCCCGTGAAGACCCTCCCCGACATACGCCGGTCTTCGTGACGATCCGATGGACTACAAAGACCAATTGAGAAAGATGAAAAAGCACCGGAAACGGTACTTCCCCGTGGTGGAGAGGCTCCTGGCGATCCACGGTGAGACCGGGGGGGACCGGGTGCGGCATGAAATCACCGACATCGACGATATGGTCATAATTCTGGAGCTGCTGGATCTGGGCTACCTCGACGCCGATTCCTTCATCGTGGTACGGTCCTTCGATGATGTCTCGCGGATATACTACAACGGCCGTTACCCCCTCACCGCGGCAGGCGGCGGCGCCCTGGGCTTCTGACGGGGGCTGTTCCCGGCGGGCTGTCGGGCATCCGGCGGTGGGCGTGCGGGATCGCGGGAGACTCTGCCGCCACAGAGCCCGACGCGGATGTGCCCGTTTTTTGTTTTAAAGAACCACACGCTCCCGCGATCTGTCTATGCCCTGATACGGTTACCTAAGGAGAGTGGCATGAAAATGACAGTATGGCTCAATCGGTATTTATTCTCGGTGCATGCGCCTCCGGCTATGCCCTGGCCGATGAGAGGCCCAGGGCGGACAGAGGAGGGGTCGCGAAACGGCGATTTGAGTCGGACGGCAATCTCATAGAGACGACATACGATATAAGGGGGAAGGCGATCAGCAGGATAATCCGACCCCATGTGGATCCCCCCTGGGGCCTTTTAGGGATACTCAATAGCCGGTGCAAGCACGAACTGTTTTAGACTTGGGAAATCATGTAGTAGAAAAAGAATTGATCGATTCTCGGCCCGACCATACAGTAATCATTTTCGAGGCCTGAGGTTTCGGGTCTGTATCTGGATAACGCCACTGGAGGTCCACGCAATGCCAACCCGTACCGGCCGTTGGTATGTTTCCCTGATCGTTCTGTTTCTCTGCATGTTCCTTGTTCCCATTATCGCGCAGGAGGGCGCCCGCTCCTCCGGAGGTACCGGGGGCTCCCCCACCGGAGGGATGCTGATGGTGGGGGATACCGAATCGACCTTCGTCCGTATCCCGAACAAGTACGATCCGTCGAAGCCGGCCCCGATGATCATCGTGCTGCACGGCACGATAGACATAGGAAACGTCTACTTCAACATGTACAGCGATCTGGCAGAGAAGGAGACCGAGGAGCCCTGGAACAGGGCGATCATCGTGGCGCCGCAGTCCCCCGGCGACAACTGGCACGATGCGAAATATTCCGCTGAGGTGAACGCATACCTCGACGGGGTCCGTCAGGAGATGTGCAGGAAGTACAACGTCGACCTGGGGCGCATCGTGATCGCCGGATGGTCCACCGGCGCGGTCTTCATCGGAGGCTACGTGATGCGGCGACCCGGCACCTTCATGGCGGCGGTGATGCAGGAAGGGGGCGGGTACTGGGGCGCCCCCCTTCAGCGGACGAAGCACCACCCCACGGCGCACCGCTTTGTCATCGGCGATCAAGACTTCATGATGCCCCAGACCAGGAGGCACTTCCAGCGGCTGCAGGAGGCCGGCTATCCGGTGAGCGTGGTGGTGGGACCCGGGCTGGAGCACGGCGCTGCGGTCTTCCTGGAGGGGCGGGAGACCTGGGATTGGATCAAGCGGCAGCCGCCGGTACGGTGAATCGAGGAGACACGGGGATGTCCGCCATATCCAAAACCAATGCGGCCCGCCTGCTGGATTCGCAGGGCATCGCGTACGGGCTGGTATCCTACCGGGTCGACGAATCCGACCTGAGCGCAAGGGCCGTCGCCGCCGCCCTGGGACAGGATATCGACAGGGTGTTCAAAACGCTGGTGCTGCGCGGTGACAGGACCGGGGTCTTCGTCTGCGTCCTCCCGGGGAGTGCGGCGCTGGACCTGAAAAAGGCGGCCGGGGTCTCGGGGAACAAGAGCGCCGCCATGGTGCCGGTGAGGGAGATCCTGGGCCTCACCGGCTATATCCGCGGCGGGTGCTCCCCCGTGGGCATGAAGAGGCGGTATCCCACCTATATCGACGAAAGCATCGTCCTCTACGATCAGATCTTCGTCAGCGCCGGGATTCGGGGGCTGCAGTTCATGATCGCTCCGGAGGATCTGGTAAGGGCATCGGGGGCCCATGTCTGCAGTCTCACATGAAGGGGGAGCCGCCGCGGGGCTTTCCCCGGGGTATCAGGAAATGGACGGAGGGAAACCATGAGCGCCTATGTGATCTCGGAGGTCGAAATCATCGACAGCGCGGCGGCGGATGAGTACAGGAGGCTGGCGGCTGATTCCATAGGGCGGTATGGCGGGAGATACATCGTCAGGGGGGCCCTGCCGGAGACGGCGGAGGGGGATGGCGCCGCGGGGAGGATCGTCGTCGTGGAATTCCCCTCGATGCAGAGGATTCGGGAGTGGTATTCCTCTGAGGAATATGCGGCGGCCCTGGCGTACCGGAAGAGTGCCCTGAAGCGGCGTCTGCTCTTTGTCGAAGGTATCGAAGGGGCCGCCGGGGAATAGGGACAATTGCCGGAGATGCCCCTTGGAGCCGGTGCGCCGGGTGAAACCGTGCATGGCATGGTCCCCGGCAATGCACCGGCCTCTATCCTCACTTAAAAACTGCATTTTTTTGTATCAATGTATCCCTTTTTCGACGATAAATAACTATACAGTATTTCAATATCGTGAGGACGGCCGGCGGGGTTGCACCGCGGCGGTCGGGAGTGACCCGTGCTCCCCTCAGGCTCATGGAAATGCTTGAATATTGAGGGATCTGGTGTTACGGTTAACACGATATATACCAACAGCGTAAGGAGGATTTGAGAGATGAGAGCAAAGGCAAAGCCGGCGAAGAAAGCGAAGCCCGCAGGCAAGGCGAAAGCCGTGAAAAAGACGGCGGCGAAAGCGCCGAAGAAAGCAGCCCCCAAGGCAAAGAAGGTCGTAGCGAAGAAGGCGAAGCCGGTCAAGGTCGTAGCGAAGAAGGCGAAGCCGGTCAAGGCCGCGGCGAAGAAGGCGAAGCCGGTCAAGGCC
>JAFGJK010000007.1 GCA_016929135.1 Spirochaetota bacterium
GAGCACGCCATGGGCGTCGTGGAGTCCAAGCGGGGGAGAATCCTCTGCATCAACATCCTCACCAGGATCTCGAAGGACTGCGACTGCATGACCAGCTTCGAGCAGATCCTCCCCGATATCGGGATCGTGGTGTCCCGCCACCCGGTGGCGGCGGATGCGGCGTCCCTCGATCTGGTGGAGCGGAAGGCGGGGGGGGCCTTCTCCACTATCGCCTTCGATATACCGTACCGCACACAGATAGAGTACGCCGCGGCGCTCGGCTTCGGCAGCGCCGACTACGAGCTCGTGACGGTGTGAGCGATGATGGCATAAATCCGCGCGGGAGGACTGCGATGAGACTGCGAAAGGTTCCGGCCCTGTCCCTTGTCACGATATTGATGATTGGCCTGTCATGCTCCGGGAACGGACATGAGGAGGCGGCGGACCCGTCGCTGCTCCCCTACTTCCAGGAATCCTACGGCCAATGCCGCGCCGCCTTTCTCGCCCGGGCGGATGAGCTGAAGAGGCGGTACCCAGCGGCGGAGATACGCAGCTACCCCCTCCCCGCCGCAAAGGACAGCGGGCTGTTCATCGACTCCCTGTACATTCCCGCGGGGAGGCACAGGGATCGCCTCCTAGTGGTGCTTACCGGCGTGCACGGCGTCGAGGGTTTTGCCGGGAGCGCCGTGGCCCAGCTGGTGATGAAGGAGATGGTGCCGAAATGGGACCTGGACCGCATGGGTGTGCTGATCCTGCACGCCATCAATCCCTGGGGCTTCAAGAATCACCGGCGCGTCACCGAGCGGAACGTCGACCTCAACAGGAACTTCGGGCTCGACCGCTCGGTCTTCGAGACGAAGAACGAGGGATATGCCAGCCTGCAGGCCCTGCTGGATCCGGAGGGGAAGGCCGATCCGGGGAGCCTCGCCAACAGGTTCTTCCCCCTCAAGGCGGTCTACTACATCGTGAAGTATTCGATGAAGACGCTACGCGAGGCGGTGCTCCGGGGGCAGTACCGGTTCGAACGGGGGATCTACTTCGGCGGCAGGGACTTCGAGCCGCAGAAGGAGATCATCGACCGGGTGGTGCTGGGGACTTCCGACCGGTACCGCTCTGTATTTGTCATGGAGGTCCACACCGGATACGGGGAGCGCGGCACGATGCACCTCTTCCCGGACCCGGTGAAGAGCAAGAGAACCCGCGCCGCCATGGAAAGGATCTTCAGGGGATACCACGTGGACTGGGGGGACACCGGCGATTTCTACACCACCACCGGCGACCTCATCGGCTATCTCGAGGACGCCATCTCCCCGAAGCGGCTCTTCATACCGATGTTCTTCGAGTTCGGCACCATGGACAGCCAGACCACCCTGGGATCCATCCGCTCGATTCAGAACGTGATACTGGAGAACCAGGGGGTTCAGAGGGGGTACGAATCCGACGAAGCCCGCGAGGAGGTGGGGCGGCGTTTCCTGGAGGCCTATTATCCCCCGTCTCCGGAATGGCGCTCCCGCGTGCTCCGTCAGGTGAGGGAGCAGTTCCCCGTATTCGTGGAGCGCTACGCCTCGCTCCCCCTGGAATAGCGGCGCAGCGGCATCCCCCTGAGTCCTCCCGCGGGGAAGGGGCGACGGTATGCTTTTTTTTGTTCCCTTCTCTTCCCCGATCGCGATTATCGTGGTATCTTGTACAGTATACGGGCGTCGATGCAGTGGGGTTGTCTGATTGCGTGGAAGGAGGGGCGTAGCCGTGGATATCGAAAGCTATTTCAGCGAGATGGAGGGAACCGGCATCCTGGGGACCGCCGATGCCGAGGGATCCGTCAACATGGCACTCTATGCCAGGCCCCATGTGATCGACGATTCCACCGTGGCCTTTATAATGAACAACCGGCAGAGTTATCGCAATCTTCAGGAGAACGGCAGGGCTGCATACCTATTCATCGAGAAGGGGCCGGGATACCGGGGGATGCGGCTTTCCCTGCGCCTGCTCAGGGAGTCGACGGACAGGGAGCTGATCGACTCGTTCAGAAGGAGAGATCCGAGGGGGGATGATGCGGCGGGATCGACCAAATATCTCGTCTACTTTACAGTGGAACAGGTGAAGCCACTGCTGGGGAACCAGGAGGGGCCCTAGCGCCGGGGACGACAGGGGGAGGGCATGAGGATATTCATAACCGGCGGTCTCGGTTTCGTGGGGACCGCGCTCACCGGGCACCTGCTGGACCGCGGCCACCTGGTCACCGTGGCGGCCAGGAGGGCTGGCCCCGGGCTCCATTTCGGGGGGAGGGCCCAGGTCTTGATGGCCGATACCTCGCTTCCGGGGAGCTGGCAGGGTTCCCTGGCCTCCCAGGACCTGGTGATCAACCTTGCGGGGGCCACGGTCTTCAGGCGGTGGACCGGCCGCGCCAGGGAGGAGATTCGCCGCAGCAGGATCGACACCACGCGCAATGTCGTTGACGCCATCGAGAAGAGCGGCAGGGGTATCCCCCTGTTCAGCACCTCTGCCGTGGGCTACTACGGCTATTGCGGCGACGAGGCCGTCGACGAGGAATCGGCGGGGGGGGACGATTTCCTGGCCGGCATCTGTGCCGCCTGGGAGGAGGAGGCGGCCAGGGCGGAGCGGTGCGGATCGCGCGTGGTGCTCTGCCGCTTCGGCATCGTGCTGGGAAGAGACGGCGGGGCACTGGCGCAGATGGCCTCGCTTTTTTCGAAGCGCCTGGGGAGCGTGCTCGGATCGGGGAGGCAGTATTTCTCCTGGATCCACATGGATGACCTTCTGGGAATCTACGATCACCTGCTGGCGCGGAAGGACGTGGCGGGCCCGGTGAACTTCACCGCTCCTTCGCCGGTAACCAACAGGGAGCTCACCGGTGCGCTCTCACGGGTACTGGGGAAGAGGGTGCTCCTTCCGCCGGCACCGTCCATCGCCCTTCGCATCGCCCTGGGGGAGTTCGGCGGCTCCCTCCTGAATGGGCAGCGGGCACTCCCGAGAAAGATGTTGAAGAGCGGATACGCCTTCCGGTTTCCGGAGATACTCCCGGCCCTGGCGCACCTTCTCCGGCAGGGTGGGATATGAATGCCAATGTGGCACTGGAGCGAACATGAAAAGAACAGCGGGTTTACTGTTGATCGCTGTCGGTATCGCGGCAGGTCCCCTCTGCAGCCCCGGGGATCGTTCTGACGGGCGGGGAGACGGGGCCGGGCGGGCCTGGCGCGATGCCGGCGCCGGAGACAGAGAGGCGGTGGCCATGGTGGAGGCATCACGCCGCGCCGCCGAAGAAAGCGGCGGGACAGCCGTCAGTGGCGGAACCGGAGAGGCCGGCGCATACATCCCCGGATCCCGTGGAACGCGGAACGAGGCCGGCACAGGCAAGGCCGGCGGCGCGGTCATCGCTCAGCATGACGGGCGCGACACGGCGGTGCAGCCCGGCAAGGGGCATGCTGCCGGTTCTGATTCCGGTTCCGCTCGAAGCAGTGTGTCGGGAAAGGGCAAGAATCAGGCGCCGGGGATGAAGGAGACCGCAATCGCCTCCCGTGACAAGGAAGGCGCGGCGACCGGCGGCGAGGAAGGCCAGGCATCGATCCTCAGGGGCGGCAAGAATCAGGAGCCGGGGATGAAGGAGGCCGCAGTCGCCTCCCGTAACAAGGTAGGCGCGGTGACCGGCGGCAAGGATGGGAAGGTGTCGATCCTGGATCGCAGTACAATCCATGGTACAGTGGACGGTGACGCCGGCACGGCACAGGGCGGGGGGAGGGGTACCATGTCCGGCGCCGGGAAGAGCGGCGCCAGGGAGATCCCACTCTTCCTTGAGAAGCCCGCGGTGGACCTGCCGGCCCTCAGGTGATCATCTCCCCCGAAGCTCCGCGAGGCGCCTCATGCAGTTGTTGACTCCCCGGAGCGACGCGGCGCGGCGGTATTCCTCCAGGGATTCCGAGAAGAGGATTCTGGCCGTATCGTACCGGCGCTTCCGGTACTGGATCTCGGCAAGTCCGAAAAGGCAGTTGCCGACGCCGACGGCGATGCCGGCTCTTCGGTACAGCGGCGCTGCCTCCTGGTAGTACTCCTTCGCCTTCCAGTGCCGATCCAGGACGAACTGCACCTCCCCCAGCATGAACAGGGAATTGGCACGGCCGTGGACCGATCCGAGGGAGGCGTAGAGCCCCATGGCGGATTTGTAGTCCCTGTCTGACCTGAGGTATTTTTTCTGCCTCAGGGCGGATTCCCCCCGCCGGTACCGGGCGTTCGCCTCTCCCAGCGGCTCGTGCGCCGCGATGAAGAGCTTCGCCGCCTTCCCGTAGAGCGCATCGGCAGCGGCGTACTGGCCCGCCTGGAGCGACAGGTCCCCCTCGCTCATGACCGCCATGGCCTTGCTGAAGGGGGTCCCGGAGCTCCGGTACCGGGCGACCGCCTTTTCCATGAGCTCCCTGGAGAGGGCCGCATCTTCCGTCTGCAGGGCGATCTCTGAGAGGCGCCTGAGGCAGTTGGCGATGCCCAGGTCAGACTCCACCTTCTCGTAAAGGGCAAGTGCCTTGAGGAAGTAGTCGCGGGAGGCGGCCATCTCCTGCCTGGCGTAGGCGAGATCTCCCAGCTTCTGGAAGCAGTTGGCCTCTCCCAGATCTGACCTTTCCCGGGAGTACATCACCTGCGCCCTGTTGTAGAGGGCCCCCGCCTTCTGCGGTTCGGTGGAGAAATAGGCGACGTCACCGAGCCGCTTCACGCAGTTTGCGGTGCCGATCCCGGACCGAGCCTCTTCGTAGATCGCCATGGCCTCCCGGTAATAGGATTCCGCATCGTCGTTGCGCATCCTTTTCAGGGCAATGTCGCCAAAGCGCTTGATGATGTCACCCCGTACAATATGTCGGCCCGAGTCACTGTACAGGTCCAGGGCCTTCCGGTATCTCGTTGCGGCGATGTCGTATCTGGCATCCCCGTAGGCCAGCTCGGCCAGGGCCCGCCATGAGTCCGCCTCCCTGTCGGCGAGGTCGGCGGCGGCGAAGAGCGGGATCGCCCTCTGGTAGAGGGCCTCTGCCTTTCCTGTCTCGCCGAGGTATTCCCCCCGTATCCTCCCCAGGGCAGCCAGGGCGTCGGCGGTCATGGGCCCGCTCCTGCGCCACTGCGCAAGCTCCAGAAGCGCCTCGGCCTCCCTGAGCCCCTCCCCGTTTTCGTTCCGCCGGGGGCGCTGCGCCTCCTTCAGGGCCTTGATGAACCATGCCTTGGAGAGGGCCT
Source organism: Spirochaetota bacterium (assembly GCA_016929135.1). GTDB lineage: Bacteria > Spirochaetota > UBA4802 > UBA4802 > UBA5550 > JAFGJK01. Next base: position 5,206 of record JAFGJK010000007.1, read on the forward strand.
CGCCGTTGTCGGAGAAGAACCTGCTTCTCTCCTCCCCCGCCCCGGTGGACAGAAGCCGTTCCATCAGAGCGTCCGCCGCCGGAACCGCCTCCGAGAGTGCAACGATGAGACAGAGGGCTCCGGCCGCTGCGATTCTGATCAGCACATGCCTGTTGTGCGTAGGTGTTCGTGTTCTCATCATTGCCCGGTTCCCCTGTCCCGATGATTTCCGCGCCGACAACGCGCGGACGGTCATGCATAACTGGATGCCCGATTCACGGATTTGTCCATCCTTTTTCCGCACGCCCCCTTTACTAAAAATTTACACCGGCGGGAGCTTTTTTTCTGTACATTTCCCTCCCCCCGGGGGGTGATAGGAGCGGAGGTACGCCATATGAAGACGACGCCGATGCTGTATGCGGCAATGGCCCTTTTGCTGGCGTTTCCGACGGGATGCTCGCGGATGCAGGTTGTTCCGGAAGGGGAGCGGATGCTCCGCCAGGTATTCCCGGTGGCCATGGAGAAGGACCGTATCTACGACTGCGCCCTGGAATGGATGGCGAAGAACTTCTCCGCCTCGGGAGAGGAGGTTCTGGTGCGTGACAGGGAGAAGGGGAGGCTCATCGCCCGGGGCACGGGGTATTACCATGAGTACCTGTCGGTCTTCGTGAAGCGACCCTTCAGCTACACCATGACCGTGGATGTCAGGGATACAAGATACCGGGTCACCATCGACAACCTCAACGTCTACTACGAAAACACTCTCCGGGGCAGGTCGGCACTCCGGTACCGGTTCGAATACGACCGGGTCTTGCCGAAGCTGCGCCGCCTCTGCGACGATCTGAACGGCCATCTCACGTCCCTCCTGAAGGAGAAGGAGGGACGTGACGGGGAGCGGAACGGGGACGATGATTGGTGACGGTCAGGCGCGCCGCCTCCTCGCCACCGAAACGATTTTCCACGTCGCGAGCCCCAGGATCAGCAGCACCAGGAGCAGCGCCCCGAAGGCGCCCCAGGTGAGTATCGTCCCTCGCGAGAGGAGCGATACCGGATTCAGGCTGGCCTGGGACACGATCCTTCCCTGCTTGTCCCGGTACTCCGACGGTACGTCGGGGACCCCGTCGCCGTCAGTATCCGGGAAGCTCTGCACATAGCGCATGAGGCAGAGCCACTCTTTCAACTCCTGAACGCCCTCCTTCGCCGCATCGGCATCCACCAGTGCGTCGCCCAGTTTCTCGATGGGATTGCCCTGCCTGTCCTTGGGGACAATGTTCAGGATGTTCATCGTAAAGGAGCCGATGATCTTCAGGAAGGTGGAATTGTAGATGTTGGCGGCCACACGGTAGAGCTTCCTGTTGGACGATGAATAGTCCAGGGGATCGTAGCCCCCCCGCTCGTTCCGGAGCCAGAGGCCGGTGACCCTGTCGAAAATCATCCGGCGGGGGTTGTAGGTGAACTTCAGCCCCGATATCTGGAGGAAGTAGTCCGAGCCCTTCAGGGGGTAGATGCTGGTGAGCACCTCCATGGCCTTTTTCATCTCCGCCCCGTTCAGGTAGAAGCTGACGATGGGATATCCCATGGTGTTGTCATTGCCGATACCCAGCGGGAAGGCGTTGAACAGGTCGGTCACCGCGATCCTGCCGGTCTTCCCCCTGAGGACGCTGTCGCGGATCAGGCCGTAGGACTCCACGGTCATCGCCACGCGGGTGGATGGATCCTTCGGGTCGGAGTCGATCTTGTTCACGTACCAGCGGATCGAGTCGCTGACGATGTTCCCCAGGGGACACTCGTCCTGGGCGATCAACAGGTCGAAATCGGTTTCCGCCACGGTGTCGTAGAAGGAGAGCCCGTGCTCCCGGAGCACCGTGCCGTTTATCTCCCGGATGAAGCCCTCTATCCTGCCGGTGACAGCCGCGTCAGCGGCGATTGTGTCGTCCATGGGGATGGAGCGGTAGGCGGCGAGGGACACCTTTCCGTCACGGACATCGAAATCCATCACCCCCAAGTTCTTCCCGTATTCCCCTGCCTGGACGATGATGGTGCCGTCCCGGATGATCGGCTGCTCCAGCAGGGTGTGGGTGTGGCCGCTGACGATGATGTCGATACCCTTCACCTTCTTCGCCAATATCTCGTCCTCGGACCTGGAGGGATTGTCCCTGAGGCCGCTGTGGGAGACCGCGATGACGATGTCGGCCTTCTCCCTGCCGCGGAGCGTCTTCACCATCGCCCGGGATGCCTCCACCGGGTCGGTGAATTTCACCGGGCTCGCGAAGGGGGCCACCTCGGCGGCGTCCTTCCCGATGATGCCGTACAGGCCGATGCGGATGCCGTCCCTTACCAGCACCGTGTAGGGCTTGACAATCCCCCGTCTGAAGACATCCTCGAGGCTGTCGTCCTTGTCGCTGGCGGGGTCGAATCTGATGTTGGACAGAAGAAATTGTGGTCTCCCGGGGGTCTTCGTCGCGGTGTTGAGGATCCTCGCCAGGCCGTCGGGCTTGAGGTCGAACTCGTGGTTTCCCAGGCAGATCACCTCGTAGCCCATCTCCCGCATGAGCTGCAGCTCCATGGCGCTCTCGCGGCTGCGCATGTGGAAGAGGGAGCCCATGAGGAAGTCCCCGGCATCAATGATGAGGACCGGGTTCGTCCGGTCCGCCTTAATCCTTTTGATCTCAGTGGCGATGCGCGCGAAGCCCCCCCTGGTGGCGTCGTCGCCCGGCTGCGGGGTGTAGTCGATGTTTGGCGCGAAGCCCAGCAGGTGCGAGTGCATGTCGTTGCTGTGGATGATGGTGAACCTCTTCGTTTCTCCCAGCAGCGGCGCGGTCAGCAGGCATATGCAGATACAAAGGATGAATGTGCTTATTGCTTTCATTGCGGCACCTTCCTCTATGGTGTTGGTTTTCCGGGGATTGCTGCTACAGTATATAGCGGATCGCAGGAAAGTCAAGCACAAGGGGCGAAAATATTCGCCGATTCGGGCGGGGAATGCCGTGTCGGGAATGGAACCGGAAAATTATTGTTGAAATAAATGGGAAACAGGATACCCTGCCTCTGTGCCGGACCCCGGTACCGATTCAACAAGGCATATCGGCGATGACAGACACGAGCACCATCATGCCGCGCGCCGTCGCGGGCAATCCGATGCATCGCATCATTCTCCTCTGCTCGCTTCTCCTGGCCGCAATGACGTGTTCATGCGGCTCGGTTCCCATGGGAAATGCCGGTGCGCCCCGCGCGGTCCGCGGGGTGCTGGACCTCTCCGGGTGGGATCTCGCCAGGATGGGGCCCGTTGAGCTCGCGGGGGAATGGGGGTTCCGATGGAACAGCTTCGACGATCCTGATGCCCCCCCCACCGCGGAGATGAAGCGCTTCATAACCGTCCCCGGGACGTGGAACGGCTACCTCCAAGAGGGGAAGCGGCTCTCAGGGCACGGCTTCGCAACGTACCGCCTGAGGGTGAGGATCGCGAACCCCGGGACCCCGCTGGCGCTGAACCTCCCCGCGGAGAGCACCGCCTTCAGGCTCTTTATCGACGGCCGGGAGGTCGCCTCAGCCGGCGTCCCCGGCATGACCGAGGAGACCTCGGAGCCGGCGTACCGGCCGATGGTGGTGGATTTCGTCCCCCATGGTGACGTGATCAGCATCGTCATGCACATTTCCAATTTTCATTACAGAAAGGGCGGGGTCAGGCGCTCCATCCTGCTGGGAGTCAAGGAAACCATCACGGCACTTCACGAGGAGGACATGAACTTCACCCTGTTCCTCTTCGGGAGCCTTATCATGATGGGTCTGTACCATCTGGCACTCTTCGCGCTGCGGCGCAACGATCCCTCGCCCCTCTTTTTCGGCCTCATGTGCCTGGCCTTTGCCCTCAGGGCGATTGCCACGAACGATTACTATATCGTCACCCTCTTCCCGGGGATACCCTTCGACCTGGTGATAAAGATGGAGTATCTCTCCATATATCTGGCGGTGCCCATTTTCGGCATATTCTTCTATTCCCTGTACCCCCAGGAGATACCGCGAAGCGGCCTGATCGCGCTGCTCGCCGTGTGCGCACCCTTTATCCTCCTGGCCGCCGTCGCTCCGCCGGCCATATTCACCTACTCGATGCCCCCCTTCCAGGCGATAGTCCTCATGTATATCGCCTACTGCACCTATCTTCTCGTGCTGGCCATGAAGCGCAGGAGGGACGGTGCCCTGATATTCATCGTCACCTTCGTCGTCATCGCCCTGACTGCCGTCAACGACATACTGAGTTCCAACATAATCGTTGCCACTCGGTATATGCTCCCCTTCGCCTTCATGTTCTTCATCTTCGCCCAGGCGTTCCTCCTGTCGAGGCGCTTCGCCGGGGCATTCACCAGCGTGGAGCGGCTCTCCGCGGAGGTGCAGGAGAAGAATGCCGAGCTGACCAGGCTCGACGCCACGAAGGACGAGTTCCTGGCCAACACCTCGCACGAGCTGAAGACGCCGCTGAACGGCATTATCGGAATCGCCGAATCGCTCGTTGACGGCGCCGCGGGTCCCCTGAACGAGGTGCAGTCGGAAAACCTCAGAATGATCTCCTCGAGCGGGAAGCGCCTCGCGACGCTGGTGAATGACCTGCTGGACGTCTCGAGGCTGAAGAACCAGGAGGTGATCCTGCACCGGGGGGCCGTCGATCTCTGGCAGGCCGCCGAGATCGTCATCTCCATATCGAAGCCGCTGGTGGCCGCCAAGGGACTCCTGCTCGTAAACGACATCCCCCAGAACATCCCGATGGTCCTGGGGGACGAGAACAGGATCCAGCAGATACTGCACAACCTCATCGGCAACGCAATTAAGTTCACCGCCTCGGGCTCGGTCACGGTGACCGCGTCGTCCCCGGGTGCGGGAGGAGACGGATTCGTGACGGTCTCCGTCTCCGATACCGGGATCGGCATCCCCGGCGACCGGCACGAGGGGATATTCAGGTCCTTTGAGCAGGCCGACGGCTCCATCGAGCGGGAGTTCGGAGGGACCGGTCTTGGGCTCACGATCACGAAGAGCCTGGTGGAGCTCCACGACGGGAGGATATGGGTGGTATCGGAACAGGGGAAGGGATCGACCTTCAGCTTTACCCTGCCGGTCTACACTCCCGGGAGCGGCGCGGCGGAAAATGCAGGGGAAGGCTTCGCCCGCCGGGATGCGGTGGCCAGGCGCGAGGAGGTTCCCCAGTCCTCGATCGTCTCGGGCGTGCTGCTGGACGAATCGAGGGAGCCGGCCCTGATAGGGTTTCACAGGAGAAAGGCCAGGGGTGGGGATCGGCCCGTTGTCCTGGCCGTGGACGATGATCCGGTGAACCTGCAGGTGGTGATCAACTATCTGGAGCAGGAGGGCTACCGGGTCCTGCCGGCCCTCTCCGGGTACGACGCCCTGGAGATGATTAAGGAGGAGGTCCCGGATATCATCCTCCTGGATCTGATGATGCCGAAGATGAGCGGATACGAAGCCGCCAGGCGGATCAGGAACGAGCATTCATCCGACCGGGTGCCTATCGTGTTTCTCACCGCCAGGGACCGCCCTGACGACCTGGAGAAGGGATTCGAATGCGGGGGGAACGACTACATCACCAAGCCCTTCAGCAGGGGGGAGCTGATCGCCAGGGTGGGTTTTCATGTGGCGATGCGGAGGGCGATACGGGAAAACAGCGAGCTTCGCGCCCTGGAGAGGGAACTGGAGATGGTACGCAGGATGCGGCGGACGGCACCCAACGAGGGCGTCCCACTCTCCCCGCACTATCAGATTTCGGTCCTGTTCATGCCATCGGAGAGGATTGGCGGGGATTTCCACGACTTCCACCTGTATGATGACGATAAGCTGCTGGCAATCCTTTCGAACGTCTCCGGGCACGGCGTGACCGCCGCCTACATAGCCTCGATGATCGGGATCGTCTTCAGGAGCGTGAAGAACAAGTACTTCGATCCGGGCATGATGCTGGGCGACATGAGCGCCATCCTCTCGGATATCATCGAAAACCATTTCATCTCGGCCAGGGCCGTGTGGATCGACCCCGAGGCGATGATTCTGACCGGCGCGAGCGCCGGCCAGACGCCCATCCTGCTGTACGGGAGACAGAGGGGGGAGCTGCGGAAGATCACGCCGCGGGGGAGGGTGATCGGCATGACAAGGGAGGAAAACTTCGACTCGGAGCGGATTACCTACGAGTCGGGCGACAGGGTCGTGCTCTTTACCGACGGAATCACCGATGTGCACGGGGGCGGCGAATCCGGGGCCTTCGGCGGGCGCAGGCTGGAATCCTTCGTCATGAAGCACCGCGATCTGCCGGTACAGGAGTTCACCGACAGGCTTTCCCGGGAGCTCACTGAGTGGGCCGGGGGGAATCCGAGCCTGAAGGACGATATCACGGTGATC
>JAFGJK010000068.1 GCA_016929135.1 Spirochaetota bacterium
AGGTAGCGCAATCGTTGCGGGAGCCGGCGAGAAGTATCAACCGCTCACCGCCGTCCCGCGGGAAAGCCACCTCCGACAGGGGTGCCGCCACCAGACGCACGTCGTAATCGCCGCAGGAATCGCCGGCACAGACAGAATGCCCCCGTCCCCTGAGAAACCCGGCCAGGGCCCGCAGGCCCCCGGGGGAATCGTCAATGCCGCTGCCGCAGGACGAGGTATCGATGAACACCTTCCTGCCGGTTCCGCCCGTACCCCGGCGGAAGTCGCAGCGGGCATGATGGCGCACCGGCTCGAGCCTGCCGTCGAGAAGCCACTGGTAGAGGCGCAGCAGAAATCGCCGGTTGTCCCCGGCGCCGATCCCGATCCTTCCGTCGCCGTTCCAGAAGAGCTCGCTGTCCCCCACCGCCGCCACGCGTCCCCTGCCGCAGGTCCTTCCGGCGGCAATGGCGATTTTCTTCCCCTCGCGGTACCCGTACAGCAGCTCGGTATATGAGGGGGCCACATCCCGCGGCGACACGGGGGCGGAGAGGAGATGACGCACATCCCTGAGGCCCAGAATCGGCGATACCGCCCTCTGGTTGAGATCCTCCAGATCACCCCTCTCCAGTTTTTCATGGGGGATAACATCGCCCACGTAATCATTCTTAAACTCCATGGCGAACCGGTGCAGCACCTGGTTCTGGAAATCGGAGGATCCGTATATGTTCTCATGCTCGCCGATGCACAAAAGCGCCCCCCCGGTGCGCACGAAGTTCTCCACCGCGGCGAGCTCCTCCTGGCCGTAGTGCTGGAACTTCGCAACGTTCAGGACAAGGAGCTTCCCTGTGGAGTAGCCGACCCGCCGTTTCAGGGCTTTATCGAGGGTTATGGTAAGGGGGGAAACGGCGATTCCGTGCTCCCTCAGCAGCCTCGCGAACTCGGAGTAGCCGTAGAATCCCGTGTCGTGGATTCCCCATACATTGCCGTGACTCTCGTCGTACAGGACCTCCACCGTCCGCGGCGCGATCACACGCTCCGGTGGAGTATAGCCATCGCGAACCAGCAGGAAGACAGGTAGTAACATGATCGCCAGGGCTATCGGGAGAAGGATCAGCGCTTTTTTCATAACAGGATGCTGCCGCCAACAGATGAATGGATGCGGGCCGTTTTACCCCTTCAGAGGATGCGGTGCGCCTCATAACCCTGTCAAGAAGAATACGTAATGGACGGCCGGTGATCATTCCTTTACAATCCAGCACCCCGGCATCCCCGCCGGCACATGAAATATCGGTCCCGCAGCCTCTCACGCAGCGATTTTGGCATACCATCACGATCCCGGCACCGGAATCTCACGAAGTCCCCCTCTGCCTGAAATACTCCAGCACCTTGAAGGCGAAGCTGCTGCTGCGCACTATCACCGGCCCTCCCCCCATTTCGATGGCCACCTCCAGCGCCTCGGCGATATGACCGTCGGTGGCGCCGCTTTTCAGGGCCTCCCTGGTATGCCAGGTGATGCAGGGCTCGCAATTGAGGAGGGCGGAGATGCCAACTGCAATGAGCTCTTTGTTCATTTTTGAAATCCTCCCATCCTTCATCGAATGATTCAGCACCCGCAGAAAGGACTCGTAGGTTTTGGAATCCCTGGAGGTGAAGGATTCGTGGACATACATGAAATCCCTGTTGATCTTCTCGATTTTATCAAAATCCGAGCTATCCAAATCTGTCGTATTCATCTGATTCTCCCTGAACGATAGTGTACGAAAATCTATTTGAAAAATATTCTATCGGGAGCATCATGTCAATATCCATGATCCGATCCCTTCCATCGGAGAAATCGATGGAAATGACGGTATATGATATGGAATCGCGCCTGCTCTACACATTCAGAACCATCGCGACCCTGGGCAGCTTCAGCAAGGCGGCAGAGGTGCTGGATTACGCACAATCGACCGTTTCAGAGCAGATGAAGACGCTGGAACAGGACCTCAACGTGAAGCTCTTCGATCGGGAGGGGAGGCATACGACCCTCACCCCGGCGGGCGTTCTTCTGCTGGAATACGCGCAGAAGATGCTGGACCTCGAGGAGGAGATACGGTCCGAACTGAAGCGGAGTGACGAGGTATACGGCTCGCTGTCCGTCAGGATTCCGGAGACCATCAGCACATATTTTTTACCGGACATAGTGAAGGAGTTCCACGGCCGTTTCCCCCGCGTGAGCCTGTACTTCAACGCGTGCACCTACCACGGATTGACCGAAGAGCTGCGCTCGGGGATTACCAATCTGGCCTTTCTGATCACCGACGATTTCGTAAAATCCGGCATGGATAGCTGCAGACTGCGCGAGATACCGCTGGTGATGGTAACCTATCCCGGCAATCCGGTGGCGCTGAACAGGAACGTACACCTCTCAGACATCACGGAGGGGCCGCTCTACATGACCATAAGCGATTGCAGCTACTTCAGGATTATCGAGAGCTATTTCATGGAGGAGAGGATCGATCTGCCGAACATACACCGCATCAACAGCATTGCAGCCATCAAGCGGAACATCATCGCCGGGACAGGCATTGCGCTTCTTCCCAGAATCACGGTGGAGGATGAGATCTCCAGCGGCCGACTGGCCGTGATATCTCTTCAGAGGGGACCGCTGAGCGCCCATGTTTTCATGATCTGGCTGAAGAATAAATGGCACCCCCCCATACTGAAGGAGTTCATGCGCATCACAAAAAAGGTTCTATCCCCGGGCCCCCTCACCTCCGATTGAACAGCACATCCGGAAGAATCACCGCAGGAAAGGTGCCTGACACAATGCGGCGTAACTCCCCCTGTCCAATGGGGCACGTTCTGCCGATGAAAAAGCAGTAATCGATTCTGAGCCCGAGGTCCCGTATTCTGAATTCCGATGAGACCGCCTCAAAACCGATGCTGCCCGCACTGTGGACATTTATCCGGAGATTCCGGCTCCAGTCCCCCGCATCGAAGCGTATGATCATGGACAGATTCCCTGAATCGTACTGCACCGTGTACCCGCCCTCTCGGCCCATCACAGCGGCGACGCTGTCGCGGAGCCGTCGGTACACCCTGCGGATCTCCGGCTCATGAATGCCGAGCCCCCCGGGATAATTCCTTTCCTCGAATCCCCCGGCACCCCCGGCCGCGGCGATGTACCGATACCTGCCGGCCTCCCCCTGCGGATTCCCGGAGGTGCACGGACCGAAGCCCGACGTACAGATCACACAGGCCGCTATGATGAATCCCCACCTGTACATGCGTGCGGCACGATTCAGCCTCGAGACGCGGCGGGGTCCCACTCCTCTCCGTCCGCTCCCGACGTCAATGCCATCCAGTCCCCCACCCTGCTTCATGAACCGGGAGATCCTCCTATATGATGCCCAGCTCCTTCCCTGCCTTCTTGAAGATCTCCATGCTCCGCTCGATGTCCTCGGCGGTGTGGGTGGCCATCACCCCCAGCCGTATCCTGGACTCGGTGTGGGGCACCGCGGGGTGCACCACCGGCGAGGCGAAGACGCCGTGCTCGAGGATGATCTTGTTGAAGGCCATGGTCTTCTGGGTGTCCCGTATGATTATGGGGACGCAGGCGGTCACCGAGGTACCGGTATCGAAGCCCAGGGACTTCAGGCCGTCGATGAAGGACCGGGAGTTCGCCAGGAGCCGCTCCCGCCATTGGGGCTCCTCATCAAGAAGATCGAATGACTGCAACACCCCCGCAACGATGAGCGGCGACAGGGACGCCGAGAAGATGAAGGGGGAGCAGTTGTGACGCAGGAAGGTGATGTACTCCCTTGACGCCGTGACGAATCCCCCCACGGCTCCGGCAAACTTCGAGAAGGTACCGGCTATCACGTCCGCGCCGCCCGGCAGGTCGAAATGATCCAGTATCCCGTAGCCGCGCTTCCCGATCACCCCAAGGCTGTGCGCCTCGTCAACCAATACCAGCGCACCGTGCTCCCCGGCCAGTCGGCGAATCTCAGGAAGCGGGGCAATGTCGCCGTCCATACTGTAGACGGAATCGACGACGATGAGCATGCGCTCGTATTTGTTCTTTACACGCTCCAGGAGCTGTTCCAGATCCTCCATATCGTTGTGGAGCCACATCCGCTTGTCCGCCTCGGAAAGGGTGACCCCGTCCACGATGCTCCGGTGCACCAGGCTGTCCAGGAGGACCACGTCGCCCCTTCTCACCGTGGCCTGAATCCCCCCCAGCAGCGCCTGGTAGCCGCTGGCGTAGAGCACGCAGTCCTCCTGCCCGTAGACCCTTGCGATACGCTCGTTCAGGGCGTAGTGGAGGTCCGTGGAGCCGCAGGCAATGGGCGAACCGCCGATGCCGAGGCCGTACTTCCTCAGCGCGGCCTCCACTGCCTCCTTCACCTTCGGATGTGTGGAGAACCCGAGGTAGTTGTTTGAGATGAAATTGATCCGCTCCGTCCCCTTAACGACGATGCGGTTCTCGCAGGCCGAGCTGACCGGGAGAAAATAGGTGTAGATATCGTGCTGCTTCAGGAATGCCACCAGCGCGAGGTTCTGCTTCATTGTATCCGATACAAGTTTTCCCATGGTATCCTCTGATCTGTCGTTTTCTGTACCGGCGATGTCCGGACCGCGGTCACGCCAGCTGCTTCATCATGTACTCGATTATGTCCCCTATTGTATGGATATCGTTCAGATCATCCATGTCCGGATCGATCTCGTACATCTCCGTGATGCGCGATACAGCCTCCAGCGCCTTCAGGCTGTCGAATCCCAGGTCGTCCTTCAGCCTGTCCTCCGGCCTGAGCTTCTCCGGGGTGGTCCCCGCGAGCTTGCCGATGATGGAGTACAGATCCTTCTCGACCTTTTCCCTTGTCACTGTTCCCATTGCATGCTCCTTGATGTTGTATTCATTCCCCCGCCGGTGCTACCTGCCGTTTTTCCTGAAGGGCTTCAATAGCTGCCGTTTCAGGAGATGGAGGGAGCTCCGTATCATCGTCCTTATCAGCACGATGCCGTTCCTTCGTTTCAGCAGATGGAACCCGTTGTCGTCCTCGAGGTATATCTTCTTGCAGAGAAGCCGCTGCAGCTTGCCGCTGGTGGTCTTCGGGATGGTCCCCTTGGGGACCAGCCGGATATCGTCCGGGGTTATACCCAGGCGCACCAGTATCTCCGCCTTGATGCTCTTTTTAAGCTCCTCCAGCCTCTTCTGATCCTTCAGGAGGGTTTCGCACACCAGGATGAGGTCCTCGGTGCCGGCGTTGAGGTTTTCCACCGCGAAGGCGGCGCAGCAGCCGATACGGACCCCCTTCACCGTCGAGGCGATCCTCTCCACGTCGTAGGGGTAGATGTTCTTCCCCCGCTTGATGATGATCTCCTTCATGCGTCCGGAGATGAAGAGCATACCCTCCAGCACGAATCCCATGTCCCCGGTGTGGAGCCATCCGTCCCTGATTGCCTCCGCCGTGGCCCTGGCGTTTTTGTAATACCCTGCGGTGCTGCTGGGACTCTTCACGAGTATCTCCCCCACCTGACGCTCCCGCAGGGTCACACCACGGTCGTCCACCACCCTCACCTCCTGCCCCACCAGGGGATACCCCACCGAGACGAGATCGATATAGCTCTTGGAATCGGCGCTGTCGGAATCGACGGCCAGGTGCTCCTCCTCCAGCTTATCACGTCTGAAGCGGCGCGCCACCGTGGTATTTCCCAGCGACGGGAAGGTCGCCGCCAGGCTGTTCTCAGCCATGCCGTACACAGGAAGAAAGATGTCCTTCCTGAGGCCGCAGTGACCGAACCTCTCCAGGAACCTCTGGAGCGTCACCCGGTCCACCGGCTCAGCCCCGTTCAGCGCGAGCCTCCAGCTGGAGAGGTCCAGCCTCCCCAGGGTTGAATCGGGGATCCTGGTGACGCAGTAATGGTACCCGAAATTCGGCGCAACCCCCATCGTGGCGCCGAAACGGGTAATGTTCTCCAGCCACCACTGCGGCCTCAGGAGAAAGGCCTCCGGCATCATCATGATCATCTTTATCTCCCAGTAGATGGCCGTCAGCATCCCGCCGATGAGCCCCATGTCGTGATAGAGTGGGAGCCAGCTGATGCCCACGTCCGATTCCGTAATCGCCAGGCCGAGGCCGATGCCGTGGATGTTGTGCAGCAGGTTCCCGTGAGACAGCGTGACCCCCTTGGGCCTCCCGGTGGTGCCGGAGGTGTACTGGATCAGCGCCAGGTCGTCCGGACCGATGGCAGGGAGCCCTACGTACTTCTCCTGCGGTACCGGGTTCTGCATCATCTCCTCGGTGAAGATGAACTCCTTCACCAGGTTGGGGACCGCCATGAGACCGCCGATGAGCATCTTGATCTTGTCATAGGTTATGAAGAATTTCGATTCGCTATCCCTGATGATATGCTGCAGATTCTCCAGATACTTCCCGATATTGCTGGTCCCCGCCGGCTGGCTCACCGGTACCGGCACCGCGCCGGCCATGAGTATCCCGAAGTAGACATGGACGAACTCCACCGAGGTCGGCAGCATCACCATCACCTTGTCTTCCTTTTTCAAGCCCAGCGACATGAGGTGCTGTGCCACCGCCAATGCCCCGTCAAGTGCATCCCCGGCGGTGAGCACCTGTGCCTGGTTCTTCATGTCCATGAAGCTCATGAACTCTGGCCGGTGCCTTCTTCTCGACTCCAGTGCCTCCACTAGGGTCCGCGCTCTGAGCTCATACCTCTGATTGTTCTTAAGATGCGCCAGTTTTCCAAAATCTGATGTGTACGACATACCCACTCCTTTTCAATTGTTGACGTCGATTATTATATCTAATCATGCACCCGATCCCCATCGTACGACTTCCGATTATGCCCTCATGTTTTGTGGATTCATTGCATATAAGGATGGGACAATCGGGTGATTCCCGCATAATTTATCACTATACAGCAAATACCATGCCAAAATATAAATTTAATCCGGTTCACTCACTGGATACACCAGTAACTATCCAATTTTCAGACGAGTAAAATGTACTCACGTTTAAATGGCACATTTTCGTATCAATTATGCAACATTTCATGGTAATGCTACAGGTCGTGGAGCAGCAAAAATCTTTTCAATCTTTTCCCGGCGGAGACGATACCACAGGACTTCAGAAATCAGCGCCCTGTACAGTTGTTCCCAACCCGAATATGTCTTGACAGGGGCTAAAATCCATTTATAGATCCAATCAAAAAAAACGGGGAACAGTATGACCACATCATCTCGGCAGCATCCATTGGCGGGATCCATCGCGGTAATCACCGGAGGATCGAAGGGAATCGGGAAGGCCACGGCCAGGGAATACGTACGTCTGGGGGGCAGCGTATGCATCGTGGCCAGGGACAAAAAGGCGCTCCAGGAGGCATCGGAGGAGATCTCATCACTGATCACCCGCAATGGGCAGTTCGTTGAAACAATCTCCGCCGATACGACGAATATGGACGTTCTGAAACCGCGGCTGGATAAATTCATCAAGGATCACGGCGTTCCGCAGCACCTCATCAACTGCGTGGGATATGCCTATCCCAATTACATCGACCGCTTGAACATCGATGATTTCAGGAAAAACATGGAGACCAACTACTTCGGGCAGTTGGTGCCGATCCTGGTGCTCCTTCCGCATTTCATGAAGGAGCGGAGGGGATACATCGCCAACTGCTCATCGCTTCTGGGCCTCATGGGGATGATGGGATACGCCACCTACGTGCCATCGAAATACGCCATCTCCGGCCTCACGGAAACCCTCAGGCACGAGCTGAAGCCCTACAATATCGGCTGTTCCGTTGTCTTCCCCCCGGATACGAACACCCCGGGATTCGAGCATGAAAACATCACAAAGCCGGCAGAGGTTACCATCATGTCCGAGGGGGGCGGATTGCTGGAGCCGGAGAAGGTGGGGGAGGCCTTCGTCAAGGGGATACTGAAGGGTCGCTTCTACATACTCCCCGGCCAATCGGCCATGATCTGGAGGATCTCTCGGCACTTCCCCAGGCTCATGCAGTGGATCATGGACGGCGAATACAGGAAGGCGAAGAAAAAAGCGGCAGCAGGGTAGAACTGCGGAAAATAAAAAAGCCCGGCCTTGCGGCCGGGCTTTTTCTCTCCCAACGGAGGGTTTCAATCCTAACGGAAATCGTTTATCAGTTCGCTTTTCTTTTCATCCATCTCCACCACTTCCTGCATCCTCTTGAAGTGCGGCGAATCAGAGCCGTATTTCAGCTCCACCGCGGTGAGAAGGCTCCTGTTTTTCTTGATCTTGTACTGAAGAATCTCGTCCTCGGCGTTCTTCTGGTACTTCTCGAGGACGCGCTCCATGTAGCCGTAGCAGCTGGCGAGATACTTGTACGCCCACTGGTCGTTCTTCTGCCGCTCTCCAAGGGTGATATAGCGCTCCAGAATCGGTATACAGGGCTTGAAGTTCAGGAGGTCATACTGCGTCGAAACGTAAACCTGGTAGAGCCTGGTCTGGAAATTGGCGTATTTATCCGACTGCTTGACCTCGATATTTTCGATCTGGTCCATGTAATTGATTGCACGGGTAAAATAGGTGACCGCCTTCATCTTCGCCTCGTACTTCCTCCTGGCGATCTGACGCATCTCGCTGTTCTTACGATCGATCTCCTGCCAGTAGAAACGCTCGTTCAGGTACTTTTTTTCCCTGTTGGCGGTCTTCATCTTCAGAACCTCGCTCTCCATATCCTCCAGGATATCAAGACCGGTGGCGTATTCGTCGATGGCCAGTTTCAGAACGTTATCGGAATACTCCTTGTTGAGCTTTTCCAGCTCCTCGATGGCCTGAATATAGGGACGGAAATCCTTGATCCTCCAACCAATCACCTCTTCGTCCGCCTTCTCCTCTTTCTTCCCCTGGTCCGTTTCCTTTGCCGGCTGATTCTGTGAATAGGTCATATCCTTTGCAAACAGGAATATCAGCGAGAAGAGAACCACATATACCGCAGATTTTACTCGTGCCATCATACAAACCCCTTGCTACACGTATTCTTTGCGTCCTCCTTCCTATAATCGGCATCAGAAGTGCAAAATATCATTTTTTTTCTTCACTATATAGACCCGAGCGTGTATTTTTGTCAATCCCTGCCATCAGTATAGTACAGGGGGTGAGATAAATCAAGGGGATGGGGGGTCCGGGGATTTATTTATTGACAGAATTCTGGCCGGAGCGAAACTCCTAATCGTTTCAAATACACCCCCGGAGCGCCGATGAGCAAAAATTCCACGGACAAGGAATCAAAAGTTCAGTACTGTTCCTTCTGCGACAGAACAGGGATAGTGAAGAATCCCCATTATCTGCATATGGGCACCGATCCGCTCACGCCCTGTCCGAAATGCGTGCTCACGCGCTGCAGCTGCGGTGGCGAGGAGCCCTACTTCATCTACAGCGACGGCATGATCAAGGACTGCTACTGCCGCGATACGAGGATGAGGATCGCAAAGATCGCCAAGATCTACCGGCTTTCCGGCGTGGACAAAAAATACCAGTGGCGCTTTCTCGGCGATTTCGAATCGATCAGCAAGCTCGCCTCGGACGCGAAAAGCGCCGCCTACGACATCGTGAAAAACTACCCGAAGGTGAAAAAGGGACTGTTTCTGTGGGGTAATCCAGGAACTGGGAAGACCCTGCTCGCCTCGATCATCCTCACGGAGCTTATCATCCATCATGCCGTCGAGGGGAAGTTCATCAAAATCTCGCGCACCTTCTTCAACCGCCTCCGGGCCACCTTCGTGGAGGGATCGGATACATACGGTGAATCCGCAAGAATCGAACAGGAGCTCTCGGACGTCGATGTGCTGGTGATTGACGATTTCGGTGTCCAGCGGGATTCCCCCTGGGAACAGGAGACGCTGTACAACCTCGTCGATGCCAGGTACGAGGCCGAGAAATTCACCATCTTCACATCGAACAACAATCCCGTAAAGGCTCTCCAGGAGCTCTCCCAGGGAAGGGTGCTCTCCAGGATCAAGGAGATGAGCCGGATCATGGAGCTGAGCGGCGAAGACTACAGGAACAAGATGTAATGCCCCTCGTGTATATCGGCCTCGGATCGAACCTCGGCGATCGCCGCGGCCACATCGACGAGGCGACCCGGCGGCTGCGGGAGAGGACGGATATCAGCGTTATAAGGGAGAGCTCGGTCCTCGAGACCGATCCGGTGGACTGCCTGAACCAGCCGAAATTCCTGAATAAGATAGTCCTTGTGGAAACCTGCCTCGATCCCACGCAACTCCTGAAGACGCTCCAGGAGATTGAAGATGCCATGGGGAGGAGGCGTACCGTCGACAAGGGCCCCCGGGTGATAGACCTGGACCTGCTTCTCCACGGCGATACGATACTGGATACGGAAAGACTCACCCTTCCCCACCCGGGGGTTCGGCGCCGAAGGTTCATCCTGACCCACCTGGTGGAACTCGACCCAGAGCTGCGGGATCCCGCGACCGGAGCAAAATATTCCTTGATTCTACAAAAATATACCGGTAGGCTGCCGTAGCCGGGAGCCTCCGGCTGAAGATGCCAGTCATACACAGGGGGTGTGGAATGGGAGGATTCAAGAATATCCATGACTTCAAAAAATCAAAGGATCAGAAGACGCCCATCTCGATTATCACCTGCTACGATTATTCCTTCGCCAGGATAATCGAAGACGTCGACATGGACGCCATACTTGTGGGCGATTCCCTGGGCATGGTGGTCGCCGGTCATTCCAGCACCCTGCCGGTGACGATGGAACAGATGGTCTACCATGCCACGATCGTACGACGGGGAGCCCCCACGAAGTTCATCATCACCGACCTCCCCTTCATGAGCTACCACGTTTCAATCGAGGAGACCTTGAGGAACTGCGGGCGCATAATGAAGGAGGCCGGTTCCAACGCGGTGAAGCTCGAGGGGGGAAGGGATTTCAGGCAGACGGTGGAGGCCCTGGTGAGGGCATCGATCCCGGTGATGGGGCATCTGGGGCTCACCCCCCAGTCGGTCCACAAGCTGGGCGGATACTCGGTTCAGGGGAAAGACGAGGTGCAGCGGAAGATGATCATGGAGGATGCCCTGATCCTTGAAGAGGCCGGGGTATTCTCACTGGTACTGGAGATGGTGCCGGAGCCCCTGGCAAAGGAGATCAGCGAGCGCCTCTCGATTCCCACCATCGGCATCGGTGCCGGCCGCTACACCGACGGGCAGGTGCTGGTCATAAACGACATGCTGGGACTTGATCCCGGATTCAATCCGAAGTTCCTGAAAAAATACGCGGACCTCCACGGCGCTGTACGCGAGGCCCTCGCCGCCTACGACGGCGAGGTTAAATCCAGGGCTTTCCCGCAGGAGAAGAACACCTTCAAATAGCGCGCACCACCGGCAGTTCGTTCCACCTGGTGGTGTAGCGCCGCGAGAGATAGGCCCTGCGCATCCCCCAGGCTCGCGTGACCCCCTGGGAGGCAAAGTAGAGGGTATCCCGCCCCATCCCCCTGTTCACCCCGTCCATGACGCGCATCAGGCGCTGCTGCCGCTCGCTCTCCCTTACCGGCCTGAAGAGATCCAGCTGCCGGTCCCACTGGGGCACGATGCCGGAAAACATGACCCCCGCCTTCTTGTAACGGAACCCCGGCCGGTAGATCCTCTCCAGCAGCTGCAGGGCCGTGCGGATCATGAGCGGGGTGTAGGAGGACGGGACCGGCAGCGGCACGGTGACGCCGTTGGAGTACTGCGGGTCCTCCGGGACGAACCTGTTGGTGGCGATGAATACCGTGAGGAAGGACGCCGCGCTCCCCTGCCCGCGCAGCTTCTCGGCCCCCCGGGCCGCGTAGGAGGCCACCGCCTCCTGCAGCTCCTCCAGCGAGGAGACGGGCCTGCCGAAGGAGCGGGAACAGACGATCCCCTTTTTCGGCGGCGCCGCGTCCTCCAGGGCGAGGCAGGATATACCCCGGAGCTCCATCACCGTGCGGAGGCCGGTGACGTGCATCTTCTTCCTCACCCAGTGATCCGGGGCCAGCATCAGGTCGCGCACGGTGCGGAACCCGGCACTCCTGAGCATCCCGCCGTACCGCGGCCCCACCCCCCAGACGGCCTCGACATCGAGATGCCCCAGAATCTCCTGGAGGTGCGGGTGACCGGTGATGTTAAGGAGCCCCCCCAGGGAGGAGTCCTTCTTCACCACCTTGCTGGCAAGCTTCGCCAGGGTCTTGGTCGGCGCGATGCCGATGGAGACGGGGATCCCGGTCCACCGCATCACCGTTTCGCGGATGTCCCTCCCCCGCCCGGTTACCGCATCCGTCCCCCCCCGCAACGCCAGGAAGGCCTCGTCGATTGAATATATCTCCATGTCCGGTGAGAAGGAGGAGAGGGTATCCATCACCCTCCGCGACATGTCGCCATAGAGCGTGTAGTTGGACGAAAAAACCGCAACGCCCTCCTCGGCGATCAGCTCCGCCAGCTTGAAGAAGGGAGCGCCGAAGGGGATCCCCAAGGTCTTCGCCTCGTTGGAAAGGGACACCACGTTCCCGTCGTTGTTGGAGAGCACCACGACCGGACGTTCCTTCAGGTCCGGTCTGAAGATCCGTTCGCAGGAGACGTAAAAATTGTTGCAGTCCACCAAGGCAAAAACCTCTCCCATGGAATCACCTCAGGGTGTGAATCACGTGTACCACCACTCCCCATACCTCGAACTGCCGCTCGGGACCGACCGGAATGGGGGAATAGTCGTCGTTTTCGGGTACCAAATAGAGGGAATCATCTCTGAAGCGAAGGCGCTTCACGGTGAGCTCCCCGTCCAGCACGGCGATGATGATGCTTCCGTCGGAGGCACGCTCTGCCCGGTCCACCACCAGAATATCTCCGGAACGGATACCGGCACCGGTCATGGAATCGCCGGAGACCCTTACGAAAAAGGTGGCTGAGGGATGGCGTACCAGCAGTTCGTTCAGGTCGAGGCCCCCGTCGATATAGTCGTCTGCCGGCGAGGGGAACCCGGCGGCAACCCGCGAGATGAAGAAGGGGAGCACCAGGGAGGTCCCCCCGGTAACCCGCCGCAACAGTGAGATTGTCCGGTCCGATTTCTGAGAGCTTCGACTCATACACACCATCCACGCCAGCTGATATATCCCCCGCAGAAGAGGTCACGACCTATGCATTTCCAATATATGAATGCTGTCAAAATATGTCAACATATGTTTAGTATTTTACCCTAAAATGCCTCTCCCCGATAACTATCCCTCATGAATTATTTTCCGTAATGTAAATATGACTTCCATGAATTTGATTCCATAATGCTATCTAGGGATGGTAATAATCTATGGGTCTTCCTGGGGATATAGTAATCCTAAATTCTCGGGTAATCCCCAGTATATTTTCCAGCATATAACACTGCCATATACTTCTTGAATTAAGATATAATTTTGGAACGTATAGTTATCGGTTTTATTTGTATTCTTTAATAAGAATTCCGCCAATACTGAATCCAAATATAAATTAACAGCAATGGCAATAAGAAGAGAAACAGACATTTTATAAAATTTGCGTAAATCCAGCAAGTATTCGTAGTCACGGAATGACAGGTTAATATGAACCCTGCACCAAATACTCTCCCTATCCCCGCGCTGATACCTGACGGGTCTGAGAGCATATGTATGCATCTTCCGTTCCATCATAATTCTTCGAAGCAGCATCATTATCAACACCGATACTGGAAGTCCTGACAAGCCTACGGCTCTTTCAAGCACCAGTCTTGTCGATGTATTTGAATTGATTGTTGTTTCAATGAGCATCTTCTACCCCCTCTTGATTAATTAATAAACGATC
This sequence comes from Spirochaetota bacterium, assembly GCA_016929135.1. Taxonomy (GTDB): domain Bacteria; phylum Spirochaetota; class UBA4802; order UBA4802; family UBA5550; genus JAFGJK01. Next base: position 13,809 of record JAFGJK010000068.1, read on the forward strand.
GGTCATTCAGTTTGTTAAACCAGGGAGACACTCATTTAAAACTGCATCGGATCACCAACGGACGCCCCTGTTCGGTCCGATTGCAGGGGCAGTAACCAGTTTGATCATTTGCTAAGTGAATATTTCTTGACATCGAGATCTCTATCGGCAGTCTCATGTAAAATATTTCCTGGAGCAATGCTGAATGAGACAATTGCTATCCTTCCTCTTCCTTTTCTCATTCTTGGTGATAGTAACACCGCCCGGCGTGTCCCAGGAACTGGTACAAATTCAGTACTATTCAAACACCGGCAACTTCACTGTTAATGCACCGCCGAAGATCAACAGCTATTATCTTTTACTTCGCGGCACAATCGGCGATTACCGCAGCCTGGTAATCACCATGCAGAAACGATCCACATCAAAACAGAACCGATACCAGTACGGGCAGGAGAATCCCGGTGATTTCCGTATTAAATACCTGTTTCCGGACGGACCTGGGGAGTACACGGTGACCATCTACGGCTCGTCGTCCGCCTCTGCAAGAACCTATAAAGGAATCTGCACCTTCACTACAGTGAGTGAGAAGGAGGTTCCGGAGGAGGCGAAGAGAGAGGAGCGGGAAGAACTGGAGGAAAAATTAATCGCAGAGAGCAAGGAGGCCTTTGAGTATCTGAACCGTATCCGGTCCAATCCCCCAGCCTATTCAAACGAAATCGGAGTGAATCTTCGGGGAATTGACGCACTGCCGCCGCTGATATGGGACGATCGTCTCGCCGAATCCGCGAAAAAACGGGCAGAAGACATGGCGATCAGGAATTATTTCAATCATGTCAATCCTGAAGGTATCGGTCCTAATCACTATGCCCAGCAGCAAGGCTATAGGCTTCCGCCGGGCTGGACTGACAAAAAGGCCAGCAATTTCATCGAGTCAATATCGGCGGGACACGACAAGGGAGTGAATCATATAAAAAATCTTATACATGACAACGGCGCCGGGAACGCCACGGCCGGACATAGAATACACCTTCTGGGAATGAATCCCTTTTTCGCAGATCATAAAAAAGTGGGGATCGCAATGGTCCTGAATCCCAACAGCACCTACCGGTACTATTTCGTGGTCCACACGGCGCCGCAGGAGCAGTGATGCCAAACACACAATACACTCATTTCAGCGAAGCGATACACTGAGGAGTGTTGTTGCTCGTGGAGTTCACCATTGCCGATACCCGATGCCATTGCACGTCGACGCTGTCATAGGGGATACACAGGCCGGATACTTCAGTGACCGATGCTGCCGGATCAAGCCACAGATCTTCCAATGATTGCGGAATGATAACCGGCATCCTGTTATGCACCGCTCGTAACACATCGTTCGCCTCGGTGGTCAGTATCACGCATGTCCCGGCACTATCCTCCGATGCCTCGGAAGCCGGCTCATAAAGGCCTGCCATGGCAAAGGAGCCGCGGCTTTTAAGCGTAATGTAGACGGGCTGCTTTCTCGTCCCCTCCTTTCCCCATTCGAAGAAACCGCTGGCGACGATAAGACAGCGTCCGTTTTGGAAGGCATCCCTGAACGTTGGCTTTTCATGTGCGGTTTCAGATCGGGCATTGATGAGCGATCGGACCGCCCCCCCTTCCTTCCGCCATCTCGGCTCTATACCCCACAACAGACCTGTCAGGATGCGGCGCCCGTCAGTTTTCACAATTGAAGCGATGATGCTCCCGGGTGCGATGTTATAGCTCGGGGGGAGATCGGTAACCACCTCATCGATCCGGTATCGCTCGGCAAGTGCCGCTACGGAATCCGTCTGGGCAAATCGTCCGCACATAGTGTTCGTATCATACAAACAGTAGCATTCCGGGTCAAGATATATTTACCTGCAATCAAGTAGTACGGTCATCGTTTCCATTGAACGGTATTCCATGATCAACCAGATCAGGAACAGGACAAAAAAAAAGGCGGCATATCGATGCCGCCCCAACGCATTCCTTTACAAAGATCATGCATCAATTATACGACCTTCACCTCTATTCTCTTCGGCTTCGCTGCCTCATGCTTGTGCAGGTTTAGGTTCAGTACACCGTTCTCCAGGACCGCATCTATCCTGGCCCTATCGATATCGTTGCCGATTATGAACTTGCGGTAGAAGTTGTAGAGGGTGTACTCTGAATATCTCAGGCTCTTCCCCTGGGGAGATTCATCGTTCACCTTCCCCTCCACCACCAGTTCATTGTTGTCAATAGTCACCGAAAGCTGTTCCTTTTCGACTCCCGGCATTTCGAGCCTCAGGCCATATCCCTCAGTTGTCTCGAATATATCCGTTGCAGGGGCCAATACCTGCTCCTCTCTCCTGTATTCATCACGACGTGCATTTCCTGCGCTTGATTCCATGACATCACCTCCCTCACTTTATTTCAATCCTTCTCGGCTTGGTCTCCTCGCTTCTGGCAAGCCGAACCGTGAGTATCCCGTTTTTCATCTCGGCGTTGATGCTGTTCGGATCAACACCGTACGGAAGCTTGACCGACTTGCTGAAAGTCCCGAAAAGACGTTCCTTTCTGATATAGGGATGCTCAGAATAATCGATCTTTTTCTCGCCGTCGATGACAAGGCTGTTGTCCACAAGGTGGATATTGATTCCCTCGACTCCCACGCCCGGCATTATCGCCCGCAGAACCACCTCATCATTCCCCTCATAGATGTTCACATAGGGGAACTCGCGCCTTCTGACGTGTGAGGGTACATCATCGAAAAATCTTTCCACCATGTGTCTCAAATCGTAGAGGTCATCATACACATCGGTTGTTCTCATGGCTCTCCTCCTCACTTGATCGCTACCTTGATGGTTTTTGCCTTCTCTTGCTTTTCCTTAGGGACGGTAACATGCAGCACGCCCTTTTTCATCTCCGCGGATATCTTTTCAAGCTGCACATCCTCCGGCAACCTTACCGTCCTCCTGAACTGTCCGTAGCATCGCTCAGCAAGCAGTGTCTTGCTGGATTTCCCCTTATCTACCCGCTCCAGTCTCTTTTCTCCGGTTACGGAAAGCGTGTTCCCTTCCACCACTACTTGAATATCCTTTTCGTCCATCCCCGGCAGATCAGCCCGTATGTATATGTTCTTCTCATCCTCCTCCATATCCATTGCGGGGTTCCAGCAGGAATCAAATAAACCCGTCGGCTTTATGTTGAAAAAATCATCGAACAGACTGGTGATAGTGCCACGAAAGGCATCGATTTCAGTGCCTATGGCATCATCACGCTTTTTAATACCGAATCTCATAGCGCACCTCCTTTCGATTGTTAGCACTCATCTTTATTGAGTGCTAACAATAATCTACAAAAAAAATCGCCCCCCGTCAATATATGAGATTAAAAAAATGGAATTTTTTTTGGCGATAATTTCGCAGGGCCGACAATATTTCACCGCGCAACCTCCACAGCCCCGACGTTTCGAAGCCTTCGGAAGAGAGTCCTGGCGGTGATAACGCCAATGGGAGAAATATCAAGCCCCGCATACCTGAAGCCCCCCGCCACCCAGGTATTGCAGGTATTGAAGAGATCGTATTTTTTCGTAGATTTGTAAAAGATCACACCGTCGCCCCGTTTTGATGCGATGACCGGGGCTCCATCAGGACCCATCAGGACCGATGCGCCGATATATTCGCAGAGCCGGTGATACTGACCGTATCCCATCATCACCTTAACCGCGCTGTCGCTCCAGGCGGCGGCATCGCCGATAGCGGCATTGAATCCCTCTATCCTGACCACGCTGCTCGTGGGAACCATGAGCGCCCTGACTCCGGCACCCAGGCCAGGGTTGGGGTCCTGATAGAACACCTCATCGCCCCATCCCGCGTCGATATACCGGTACCTTCTGAAGGAATCCGCGAAGGGGAGCGCGTTCACCTCGTTACCGTTCATCTCCAGTATGATGCCGGTATGGAAGCCGTTGCTCAAAATGTAGACCGCCCTGGATCCCGCGCCATCATTCCTGACGGCATCACGACCAGCTGCGCAGAGGCACGGCATCATCAGCACCAGGGCTATCAGAACCAGAGCACCCGTTTGCCGGAGCACTCCGTGTCGCCGGGATGTTGCTGATTTTTTAACCGAAAATTCCCCTCTAGCGTCCGACATAATGTATCGCTCCTCTCTGCGATGAAGGGGGTATGCCATGCCGCCCTGGGTAGTTCGTCGATGCACGGTTATTTATACAGGGGGGCCTGCGTCACGGAATAGGTCTCGCCGTCAAAGACCATGTGCAGCGCCATGATCCTCTTCGAGGGGACGACGATCTTCACCTCGTCGGGCTGACGTATGTTATTGGCCCTCCTGTACTGTGTCCCCTTCCGGTCCAGCTCCCAGCGTTCCATTTTTACCAGATGCTGGTCGTCCACGGCGATCTTGTGCCTGTATGATGCGTTCAGCGACGCGGGCGCCGTTTCCGTTCTCCCGGCATAGATACCGTCTATGTACACCTTGTAGAATACCATCTCCCCGGACACACTGCCGTCCGCGGGAACGTCGGCGGCACTGACCTGCAGGTTGTACCCATCGGGCTCCAGGAAGACCTTCGATGAGGAGAAGATATAGACGCTCTTCCCGGAAACGAGGTCCACCACCTCGCTATCGACATCATCGGCGGCGATGAGGAGCCGTTCGGACACTATCTGGCGAAAGCGGCAGTTTTTCTGAAGAGAGAGGGGTATTGTCATGCCGCTACTGCTGATCTCCGGCCTGCCGCGGACGATTTGCAGCATCACCGGCACGTCGTTCAGCACCGCGATGTCGGCGACACCGGAAATCGATTCGAGATCGCCCGTATCAAGGGATACCTTCAGCATTCCCCCCACGGAATCGGACGCTCTCTCTCCCAGCAGGTAAAGGGTGTTGCCTGCCACAGCGAGCTTCCCGACGGAAAATTCATTGACCCTTCCGGGGAGCGACCGCTCCCGCCACATACCGCTTTCACAGCTGAATGACCCGAGCTTCGCCCTCCCCCCCTCCTTCATCAGGCAGTAAAAAGTGCCCCCCGAAAGCGCGCTGACCGCTTCGCCGCCGATCTCCTTCACCGTGCCGTTCCCCAGGGTCAGCAGCACCCTGGGCCCACAGCGCTCCAGGCGCGGGCATGTGTTCGTGTCGGCCACGAGGGGGGAAAGCATGGCGATGCCCATGGCGACAGCTGCTATGGAGCTAAATCTTTTCAAGGCGGTTCTGAAAATCAGATTTGTATATCTTGAGACCGAGCCTGTTCTGCTCCTCAAGAATCTCCTTCAGTATCTCCTGTGTGGTGAGGGGGTTTATGGTGATGGCCCTGAGAATGACGATATTCTGGTAAAAATACATGGGGGAGTCAATCATCGTCCTGGAGACAAAGCTGTTGTCCTCCTCGCGGAGCGCCTTGTGCAGCTCTATGTTGAGCTCGTTCAGCACGTAGTTGTATTCCTCGACCCTGGCGAGATCCCTCACCACCCGCTCGCCCGGCTCCCCCTCCAACTGGCTCTCCTCACGGATCCTCAGCATCAGCATCGCCAGACGCTCCTTGATGACCTGGGGGACGAAGCGGTAATTGAATATGAAGAGCTCCGGCTGGTTCATTGCCTGAAAGTTGCAGTGCATCTCCACCATGCCGCGGAGCACCGAGGTCAGCTCGAAGGCATGATTGAAGAGCAGCTTGAATCCGCTGGCACCCAGAATCTTGAAGGTGGCCCAGGGTTTCAGCGAGGCGAAGGGCCTGGACCCCTCGATGGTGAAGCGCCCCAGATCCACGGAATCCTGCCGTATGATGTAATTCGAGTAATGGATCAGGTTGTTGAGGTCCTTTTCGTTGTGGAAGAGCACCATCCCCATGGATACCGGCGCAAAGAGAAGCTTGTGTGCGTCGATGGTCACTGAATCGGCGGTTTCGATGCCGCTGAACAGGTAGCGAAGCTCATCGATCAGCAGCACCGCCCCCCCCCAGGCGGCGTCGACGTGGAAGTATGTGTGGCAGTGGTCGGCAATTCTTCGCAGCTCCTTCAGGTTGTCGATGTTCCCTGTCTCGGTGGTCCCCGCAATGCCGATAAGGGAAACGATTTTGGTCTTCTTGTCGCTGTGCAAGTTGTGCGCCTTGATCTCCCGGCATACCTTTTCCACCTCGACGATATTTATCTTGTTCATCGAATCCACCGGCACTTTGATAACGTTGGCGTCGCCGATGCCGCAGGTCCTGGCGATTTTATCGAAGGAGTAATGCCCCCTCTTGGAAACGATGATCACCGCCCTGTCACAGCCGTAGTGCCTGAAAGCCTCATAGACCCCCGCCCTCCTGATGCCGGGGAAACGCCCGTCCGGGGGGAATGCCTTGTTCCTGGCGACGAGCATCGCCGTCATGTTCGCCATGGTCCCGTCCAGCGTGATGTTTCCCAGCGAGATGTCCCTGTCCTGGATCAGGTTCTTGTAGAAGCTCACGCTCTTGTTGAACACCAGGCGATGCATCCATGCGATGAGCTCCCGTTCGACGAAGGTGGAGGCCTTGGCCGATTCGATCTTCACCTGGTTCTGGTTCAGTGCGGCGATGATCATCTCCAGGAGGATCATGAAATAGGGGACGGCGCTGGTCATGTGGCCGATATAGTAGGGGTTCCCCACCTTCACCGAGTGGGATATGATCTTCGTCTTGATCTCAGTGAGTACGTCCTTCAGCAGGTGGGGCTCCTTTGGAAGGTGTATATTGGAGAAGAGCTTCTCCAGATCCGGCAGCGAGATGGAACTGTGAATGCCGCCGCTGTCCTTGAAAAAGCTGTGTATCAGGTCCAGGAGCTCCGTACCGAATTCAATGAACTTGTCCGGTGAATCCGGCATGATGAAGAGCTTCTGTAGGTGCTCCATGTCGGTCTTAACGACCGTTCTCGTTCTTCTATTATAAATCTGGGCGAGGTTCATCGCTTCCCACATAATCCGCTCTCAATCTCTGGATGGAATAAATACCATCTGTGGGCACCTTCTTTTTCAAGCATTTTTAAGATACTGCAGAATTAATTCTTCCGCCCTGAAAAATTATAAAAATGCGAAAAAAAGAGAATCCGGTCTCTCGCCGTCCGGATTCCGCGCGGTATCACCCGATCGCTGTCTCTTGATGGATGCTCCTATAACCGAGACATGTGATCGTGGGACATAGGGCCTGGTATGGACGAAGTCACGGAGTTGTCCCGATATCCACGTCTAGGCAACAGTCAGGGGCATCGCCATTAATCGATTTTTGTTCACTTTATGTTGCTGCGATAACCGAAAAAAAGAGAAGAACCGGAGCTTTTACTAAACCTTTCCGCAAAATCTGTCGATCTTGGTATGAAGGGTATTCATGGAGGAATGCCACTTAAATGAAAGGAGAGCGCCATGGAAGGTTCAATACATATGAGATTTCCGAAACAGATCGGGTTCCTGGACGTCGCGGATTTCATGGAAAAATTCAACCAGATCGATCCCGGCCTCCCCGTGGTCTTCGATCTCACTGAGACGCAGGATATCCATTCCTCCTTTCTCGGTTTTCTGCTCCATGCGAAAAACACCATTGCACGGAAGAACGGGAGCCTTGTGCTGCTGCTCTCCTACACCATCGAAAAGATCCTGTTCATGGTGAACCTGGCGGAGTATTTCTCAAGGGAGATCGTGGTACTCTCGGACAGAAAAACCGCCTGATTCATCCTCCCACGGGAGTATGGGGGCCTGCCACAGAGGATACGGTGCCCTCTTTCCCGCATCGTCACTGATCATGATGAAGGTTTGTCATCCATCCGGGCAACATCACCCAACGGAGCGAAAAAAATAAATTGACATTCTTTGTTGGATATATGAGAGTATTCTAACATACTAAAATTCTGTCGAGGTGTTCGATGAAATTCAACGAAGAACAGGTGGAAACGGCCACGGAGGTACTGAAATCGATCGCCCATCCGATCAGAATGAAAATCCTCTGCTACTTGATGGACGGGGAAAAGAACGTAAGCGAAATCGAACAGCAGTTCGGATCGACGATATCGAACATCTCGCAACACCTCACGATTCTTCGAAAGGCCAGCATCATCAACCGCAGGAAAGAGGCGAATTTTATGTTCTATTCGATTCGCGACCGGTCGGTGCTCTCCCTGATGGAGTCCATCAAGAACAATTTCTGCTGAAATGCCCCGTGTACTCTGTCTCCTTCTCCCCCTGCTGTTTCTGCTTGGGGTGGACGCCTACCCTCAGCACAGACAGCTGGAAATAGCCGGCCTCCGCGTTCATACGGACACCGAGCTCTATGACCGGCTCTCGCTGTGGAGGTTCAGCAGCGGCGAGATCACGCCTGCGAAGGTGATCCAGGACATCGAGAACCTGTATAAGAGCGAGGGCTATCCCCTGATAAAAACCTATGTGGTGGAGAACAACAAGCGCCTCCTGAAGCTGTTCATCGACGAGGGGAGGATCGGGAAGATCCTCTTTCTGAAGACCGATACGATCAGCCTTCTCTGGTTACGATACAAATTCAAGCTCAAGGGGAGGGTGTTCCATCTCCCCTCCATGGAGAACAACATGAAATACCTGAGGGATGTCCGCGGATACCGGCACGCATCCTACAGGCTGAAGGATGCAAAGAACTACGACGAATCCCTCTTCCAGTTGGACCAGCTGCTGCACGTACCGGTGATCGGCGAAATCTTCGTCCCCTTTTTCGATCATTTCGGTCCGAGGTACGACCTGGAGATAGACCTCTCCAAGCGCGTAATGCCGAAGGCAGGAAGCGATGATACGGAACCGATCGACCGCCCCCCCGAGGCCGCCACTCCCCAACCCGATACAGTGCGGACCTACTGGATCGATTTCAGCCTGAACCTTCACTACACCCTTGGGTTCATACCCAGGCTGAGATACACGAAGCTCGGGATCCTCTCGGATCGCGACGGGTATACCGCCTCCTACTCCATGGGGATCATGTACGGAATCGACAGGCGATTCAGCACGCCCCCGCGGATCACCTTCATGAAGCTGGAGCAGTATTATGTATTCACGCCGGCCTTCGGCAACTACTTCACTCCCTACATCAGGTCCTATGTCTACAAATCGAGCGCCGCCAGGATCGACCTGGGACTGTATCGCTACAACTACCTGATGATCAACACGATGTTCGCTCCGGGAATCACGCTCCTCAGCCGGCTGCGGATGTATACGGGGCTGGGCATCGAAATCATACGCTTCGATAACAGCAAGAACGACTACAGCCATATCCCTTACTACATCATCGAGAAAAAGATCGACATCTACAACTACATTGAGCTTGGGATAGTCCTTGATCTCGTTCCCATACGGATCGGCGATCCCCTGAAGAACAGCATCCTCCTGGCCTACGATTATTATGTCATGGTCAACACCTTCCACGAGTTCAGGGCGGCGGCGAATTTCTCCTTCGAGCTCAAGGGGAGGAGCATCTACACAGTGCTTCTGCAGTACAACAACCAGTGGGGCGATGTCCCCTTCAACCACGAGACCTCGGTCTCCAGTTCCGCCTTCAAGGGCTTCATGGGAAATTCATACTTTTCCAGGGGGATCCTCGCGATATCGAACGAATACCTGTTGTCGGTCTACAGGGATTACATCTATGCCGGCATCTATTTCGACGCCACGGTATTCCAGGCATCGGGACGGGATCTCCGCGGCATCCAGTACGGCATCGTCGGGGGACCCACGGTGCGGGTACTCCTTCTGGATCAGATGGAATTCTATCTCTACGTCGGATGGGACTGGCTCATCAGGTCAGGCGCCAGCCAGAGGAACATCACCTTCAATCTTTACAAGAAATGGTAGCCAGCAGGACCTCCAGGGGCCCCATAATCCTGTCCATCCTGAAGAAGCGCATATCGTGCCGCAAGTGGCAATAGGCGCGAATATACCGCTTCGAACCGGAGGTGACGACCTCCAGCGGTTCGATATCCCGCTCCGTTATCTCCCCGGAGGAACCCTGATACCGGATACTCACCCTGCCGGTCCTCTTCGCCGGGTACCGTCCCCCCTTCAGCCTGGAATGCCGTCCCCTGGCCTTCCTGCTGGCACGCAGCATCGGTCCGCAGCAGGCGGAGAGGTCAGATTCACTCCATGTCCCGCTTCCATCGAGCTCCCGCAGTGAGGCGATGAACACCTCCATGCAGCCGTAGGCGTCCGGTAGGGCGCGATGGCCTTCTAACGACAGCCCCAGATGCAGACAAATCGTGCCGAGCTTGTGGTTCGGCAGAAAGGGAAAGGCCTTCCTGGCGATGACGACCGTATCCACCGCCCGTAGAAGCGGCAGCGTGCTCCCGGCGGCACGGTTGAGGAATGCGATGTCGAATCCGGGGTTGTGGATCACCAGCACTGATTCGCCGATGAACCGGATGAGGGACCTGACACTCTCATGTATCGGTCCGGCGTCCGATACCATCTCCTCGGTGATGCCGTGCAGCGCCGTCGATTCGGCGGAGATGACGCCGGAGGGCCGGACCAGCCGGTGGTACAGTCCGGTCACCCCCTCGTCGAGGGTGAAGCGTATTGCTGCCACCTCGATGATCTCGTGAAAGAGGGGATTGGTGCCGTTGGTCTCCAGGTCCAGTGCGCAGAAGGTGATCCGGGACAACGGCCTGTTCCCGCACGGCGGCGACGCCTCTTTCACACGAATTCCCCTACGGTTCGCACCTCAGTCTCCAGAAGGATGCCGAACTTCTCCCGCACCCGCGACTGGACGTGGCGGATGAGCTCGTAGATATCACCCGAGGTGGCGGAGCCGGCGTTGATGATGAAATTCGTATGGAGCTCGGACACCTGCGCGCCCCCCACCGTGGCCCCCTTGAGGCCCGCCTCGTCGATCAGCTTCCAGGAGGAATGCCCCTCGGGGTTCTTGAACACCGAACCGGCCGACGGAAACTGCAGCGGATGCTTCCGCTTTCGGTCCTCCAGCACCTCCTGGATGATGCGCCGGGGCTCTCCAGGGTCCTCGGCGCGCCTGAGTCGGAAGAGTCCCCCGGTCACCACCGCCCCCCCGGGGATCATCATTCTCCGGTAGGAGGACATCTCCGACGTCACCGCCAGGGTCCGGCACCCCCCCCCCTCATCGACGATATCGATGCTCCGGAGGATGTCGGCGAACCACCCCATGGAGGTTCCCGCGTTCATGATGATGCCCCCCCCCAGGCAGCCGGGAATCCCTGCCATGAACTCCATGCCGGCGAGCCCCTTCTCCAGGGCGAAGCGGATAAAACGCTCCTTGGAGACCGCCGCGTCCGCCCTGATGTCGATCCCCGCGAGCTCCAGCGTTCCCGGCATCGAATCGTCCTCGCGTATCATCACGACGATCCCCTCTATCCCCCCGTCGCTCACCAGCAGGTTCGAACAGCCCCCGATCACTGTGAGCGGCCGGCCCGATGTCCCGGCGATCCTGAGGATTTCGGGAATGGCGCCGCCATTCCTCGGGACAATAAGGAGCTCCGCTGGCCCTCCGGTTCGAAAGGAGGTATGGCGGCACATCGGCTCCTGCTCGCACACCTCCCCGAACTCCCGGAGCTCCATTTTCAGGTCATATATCGTTTTCATCGATGATCCCGCCGTTCCGGTATGACATGATTTCCCGCGGCGGCGATATGTCAATCATATATCCCTTCCTGCGGGGTTCCCGGAGGCGCCCCCGGCGCGGCTGGGGGGGAGCCATGGATCGTCCAAGGAGAGAGAAATTTTTTTATTTACCTCTGGACAGATCGAAGTGCAATGTCGATATTAATAGCGGGAAAAACTATGAAAAAACCGAAACGAATGCCGGTTCCGGACCTCACGGAATTCACCGATGAAGAGGGGAAGAAGTGGAAGCAGACCTCCACCGAAGACCTCTTTTCGATGAAAGAGCTGAACACCATCCTCGAGACCATCGAAAAGGAACGGGTCACCGACGAGATCATCCTGGCGCGGATCGATTTCCAGAGGGTCAACAAGGAGTATTACGATGCCGCGGTAACGCTTCAGAAGAAGCTGAAGAAGCAGGGGGAGCTACTGAAGCAGGTGATCATCGATTCCAGGAACAAGATCGAGCGCAAGAACAAGAAGCTGAAGGAACTCATCGAATATATAAAGAAGCTCCACCTCTTCATCGCCTACCTTAACAAGAACCAGGACGCCATCGACACCATGCGGATCCCTCCGGAACAGCTCGCAGTCCCCACCATACGCATCGAGGAGGAGGCGGTTCCGGAGATCGAATCGGTGTACGAAGAGGTTGAGGAGAGCGAGCTCACCTTCGACGAATAGCCCCTACCCTCCCCGTCGCGGCTAAAAATCATTTGACACGCGCCAGCCCGGCCCCTTTTCTGTATTGGAGACAAGGAGCGAAGGCCGTGAGCATAAAACTGTACAACACACTGACCTGCCGTACCGAAGAGCTTATCCCCGGGGGAGAGAGGATGGACTCGCCGGAGCAGTATCCCCCCGTTACCATCTACTCCTGCGGCCCCACCGTGTACGGGCCCGCCCATATCGGCAACTTCAGGACCTACATCTTCAACGACCTGCTGCGCCGGTACCTGAAGTTCCGGGGATACCGGGTGAACCACGCCATGAACATCACGGATGTGGACGACAAGACCATCGCCGGATCATCGAAGGAGGGGATCAGCCTGCGGGAATACACCGACCGCTACACCGCAACCTTTTTCGATGACCTGAAGACTCTGGGGATCGAGCCGGTGGAGCACAATCCCAGGGCCACCGAGTCGATCGACGCGATGATCGATATCATCGCCCGCCTGAACAAGAAGGGACTGGTGTACGAGAAGGAGGGGTCCCTCTACTTCAGCATATCGAAGTATCCCCGCTACGGGCGCCTCAGCCGGGTCGATTCGCGCGAGATCAAGAGCGGCCTCCGCTACGACACCGACGAGTACGAGAAGGACGACATCAGGGACTTCGCCCTCTGGAAGGGGGCGGGGCCCGACGAGGTGGGCTGGGACACCCCCTTCGGCAGGGGACGGCCCGGCTGGCACATCGAGTGTTCCGCCATGGTCCGGAAGATCTTCGGCACGACCATCGACATCCACACCGGCGGGGTGGATCTGATATTTCCGCATCACGAGAACGAGATCGCCCAGAGCGAGGGAGCCTACGACGAGCCCTTCGTCCGCCACTGGGTGCACTGGGAGCACCTGCTGGTGGATGGCGCGAAGATGTCAAAATCGAAGGGCAACTTCTACCTGCTGCGCGACCTTACGGAGAAGGGGCACTCGCCGCGCTCCGTCCGCTACCTGCTCATGTCGGCGCACTACCGGAAGCAGCTGAACTTCACCATCGAGGGGCTCAGGCAGGCTGAGAGCGCCCTGGGGCGCATCGACAACCTCATCGTCCGCCTCAAAGACATCAGGCGCGATGGTCCGGGGAACGCGGAGCTGCCTGCCATGATCGAGGACCTCTTCTCCCGCTTCTGCGAGAGCGTGGACGATGACCTCAACATCTCCCGGGGTCTGGCCGATTTCTTCGATTTTCTCCACGGCGTGAACGGCCTCATCGACGGCGATGCCATCAGCATGGCCGACGCCAACCTGGTGATGGATGTGCTGAAAAGGATCGATACCGTCTTCGGCTTCATCTTCTTCGGCGAGGCCGCCCCTGAGGCGGACGTCCCGTGGATCGAGGATATGATCCGCCGGCGGCAGGAGGCGAAGAAGGCCAGGGACTTCGCCAGGGCCGACAGCATCCGCGAGGAGCTATCCTCCAAAGGGATCATACTGGAGGACACCAAGGACGGCACCAGGTGGAAACAAAAGACCTGATCTACGGCAGGAACACGGTACTGGAATACCTGAAACGATGCCATACCGGCGAGGGCGTCACCGTATACCTCGCCGAGAACGCTCACGGATCCATCATCGAAGCGATAACCGCCGAGGCGAGGCGCCGTCAGGTGCCGGTGGTGGCGGCGGACAAGTCATTCTTCCGGGGCATCGGTCCCTCCTCGAAGCATCAGGGGGCCGCCATGTCGGTCGCTGCGGAACGGGCGTCGGCGGACGCGCCGGCGCTGCTGGAGCGCGCCTCGGCGGCCGGGGGGCTTATCATTCTCCTGGACCAGCTCATGGACCCCCACAACATCGGCTCCATCATACGCTCCGCCGAGGCCCTGGGCTGCGCCGGTGTGGTGATGACGAAATCCCACTCGCCGGGGATCACCCCGACGGTGGCCAAGGCCTCTGCGGGCGCCACGGCCCACATCGCTGTGCTCTCAGTGCCCAACGCGGCGGAGTTCATGCGAAGAGCGAAGGAGAAGGGATTCTGGATCATCGGCTCCTCGGACCATGGCGACTGCGGCATTGAAAAGGCTCGTGGCCTCAGGCCCGCGGTGCTGGTCATCGGGAGCGAGGGGGCGGGGATGCGCCGCCTCACCGGGAAGCGCTGCGACTGCACGGTGGCCATTCCCCTGAAGGGCAGAATTGGATCGCTGAACGCCTCCGTTGCGGCCGGCATCCTCCTCTACGAGCTTTTGAAGGACTGACCTGCAGCATCGGGCGGAAAAGCTGCCCGGCTTGCATGATGACCCGACGCCTCAGGCCTTGATCTCCGAGACCTTCCCCGCCAGGTAACCTGCCATGCCGGAGACCTCCTCCGCCAGGCTTTTCATGTCGGCCAGTATCTCGGAATTCCGCTGGGTGATCCCGTTCACCTCCGAGATCGACTTCAGTACCTCGTCGGCGGCGATCTTCTGCTCCTGGGACGAGCTCTTGATCTCCACCGCCCTGTCCCTGACAATGACCGCACGTTCGTTGACGCCGCGGTTTATGCCGTCCTGCTGCGACATGTACTCGTCGATATCGTTTATCTTGTCGTTCATCACCGCGATACCCTGTAGTATACGGTTGATGGTCTCCACAGTCCCCCCCATGATCTCCGACCCTCTGGCGATCTCGCCGATGTTCTGCCGTATCAGATCATCGATCTCCTTGAGGCTCGCGGCGGTCTGGTCAGCCAGCTTGGATATCTCGTCGGCCACGACGGCGAAGCCCCGGCCCGCGTCACCGGCCCTGGCCGCCTCGATGGCGGCATTCAGCGAGAGCAGATTGATCTTGTCGGATATGGAGTTTATGATCTCCAGGATGCCGGTCATCCTGTTGGAGCCGTCATGTATCTTTTCCATGCTCTGCTGCATGTCGCTGAGGGACGACTCCCCGGAACGGGCGAACCTGTTGATCTCCTCCACCTCGCCCAGGCTCTCCCGTATCCTCCCCCCCATACCGGCGACCATGTCCGAGAGCCTGCCGAGTTCCTGAAGGAAGGCCAGTATCGTCTCGTACTGCTCCGAGGCGCCTGCGGCGTTGCTGTCGGTAACGGACGAGACCTCCTCCATGGAGGCGGTGATCTCCTCCGCCGCCGATGCCTGGTGCTGAAAGTTGTCCGAGAAGGTAATCGTCAGGTTCTTCATCTCATCGGAGGACCTGGCGAGGACGCCGGAGGAGTCCTTCACCGACACGAGAAGCGACTGTATCGTCTCAAAGCTCTCCCTGTTCCTCTGCGCCTCCCTGTCGGACCGCTTCGCGGCCCCCGCAGTGATGGACACAATGAGATACGAGACCACCATGATCAGGGC
This sequence comes from Spirochaetota bacterium, assembly GCA_016929135.1. Taxonomy (GTDB): domain Bacteria; phylum Spirochaetota; class UBA4802; order UBA4802; family UBA5550; genus JAFGJK01. The sequence continues at coordinate 29,392 of JAFGJK010000068.1, forward strand.
GAAGGCGAAGACGGAGAAGAGAACCCCCACGTTGGCTGCCTGGCGCCCCAGGGGATCGAGCCTTCCGCCGACGAGATAGTAGAATATTAGGTCGCCGGCGATGAAGAGTGCGGTGATGGCAAACAGCCATTTCCCGCTGCAGAAGAGCGCGGCCATCACCACAACGACCATCATGATGTAGAATGAGGTGGCATAGCCCGTATGAGGATCGTTGCCGAGCTTCGCGAACTGGGCAGCCAGTAGCAGCAGTGCCACCGAGGTGACCATGAAATTCGCCGCCACATGGTACCGGCCCGACTTGAGGATGAACAGCGAGATGACCCCCACGGTGATGGTGACGCCCAGGGCAGCCACAGAACGGAGGAAGGATACCGGCTGCAGCACCAGGAACATGACCATCATCGCCAGGAGTATCGACGATATCGTAATGACGGAATAAAAGAGCGCCAGCGCCTTCCGCTGGACTATGTAGCTCTCACTGCGGTATTCACGGGAGATAAATGAGGAGATCGATTGTAAAATTGCCATTCGGCGCCTCCTGTACCGTCCCGATCCGGCTGTTCCGTTCGGACCGCAGTGGTTGATCAGTGAGCATCCCCGTGTCAGGGTGCCGCCCTTCAATGCAGCGGCGAAGACACTGAGGGGATATTCCCTCAATGTATCTTAAAGCTATATGGTCCCCTACGATTTTAAAATCAATTAAAATTTATTCGCACCGTAAATTATGGGACGTCGGCGGGCTCCTCGTGCGCTGTTCCGGTGTCGCAGTTGATTGACGCCGGCTCCTCGATCGCACCGTGCATCAATTCTCATATCTATTGAGCTTTGCGATGCGGCGCGTTGCGTGCATCACGGCCAGAAGCTAATTGCACTCACCCCGATTTTTTACTTGCCAAAACTGTGTTTATAGAGTATCATACTGTGGACTCACACTATTACATAATTCCCTATATGGAGGATGTCCGATATGACGTTGAACGGCAGTAAAAAGGTTTTCTACGCAATACTGGTATGGGGCGTGCTTCTCGTGCCGGTGCTCTTCCTCAGCTGCAGCAAGGTTACCCACAATCCGGGAGACATGGTTGCTGCGAAATACACCGACGGGAAATGGTACATTGCCAAGATCAACTCCTGTGCGAGCGGCGCCTGCGCCACGGAATTTCATGACGGTACGGTGAAGGACATACAGACATCCGACCTGAAGGCCCTTCCCACAAAGCTGGAGCTGAAGGCCGGCGACAAGGTCTGGGCGGTATGGCCCACCACCAACGAATTCTGCGACGGCACCGTCGCCGAGGTGAAGGATACCGGCGCCGAGGTGAACTGGGACCAGGGGGGGACCCCTTCCTTCGTCGAGTTCGGAAGGATGACAAAACGTTAATCAGTATCGAAGCGCCCCTGGCTCTGCGCCGGGGGCGCTTTCTTCTCTCCGTCGCACATGCCTCCCCCTGCCGGGAATCCTCATCACCGGGGTTCCCAGACCCTCCCAACTGAGCCGCTACACTCCGATAAGAAACCGTTTTCTGCTGAAATAGACCGGCAGGGCATGCCGGGCAATGAGCCCTGCCAACGCCGCGGCCCGCTTCATATGGATGCGCGGCGGCTCCTCACCCAGGGCCCGCCTGACCAGCTCCAGTGTATGCACCAGCCGCTTCCCGAAGGGTTTCACCAGACGGGTTATGGAGAGCGTGAGGAGGCAGCCGGTGCAGTAGACGGCGATCTCGTCGCCGACGGCGCGGTCCAGCTCCCGGAGCGCCCTCAGGCTGCCCTTCAGTATGTCGGCACCTCGGTACTCCCTGCAGCCTGCCGCCATGCCGCAGCAGAGGCCCCGCTCCCTGTTCAGTGGCGCCTCCGTCACCGTGAGCCCCAGCCGCACGAGCAGGGCACGCTGGCGTTCCATGAAATCGCCGCCCAGTATCCTGCCATGGCAGGAATCCTGCAGGACGACGCTCCCCCGGAGCCTTTTTCTGATCATAAAATCCCCCCGGTCCAGGGCACCGGTGAAATAATCGACGAAATGAGTCGTTGTGAAATCGAAGCGTGCGCCGAAGCGCTCCGGAAGGACGCTGGTGAACATGTTGTAGCAGGCCGGGCAGAGGAAGACCATCTCCCGCACTCCCTTCCCGCTGTAAAAGAGGGTGAGTCGGTGAGCCCGCTCCTCCGCGGGGCCGAAGAGCCCCATGCGAAAGTACATCTCGCCGCAGCACTGGTCCCAGTCCCCCCAGACCGGAAGCTTTTCGAAGAGCGCGCCAGTGGCGAGGTCGGGGAGGGTGAGGAGATTACACCCGGGAAAGAGCACCACTGGCCCCGGCGGAGCCTCCGAGGCCCAGGCTTCATGGAGCCCCCTCTCCCCGGCGCCGTAGGCGACGTCACGCCGGAAATTGGGGCGCATGGTGGGCATCATGATCGAGGCCCGGAGCGGCAGCCCCCGACGGCGGTAGCGCTCGTTCCACCGGGCGATAATCCGTTCGTAGGGATGCGCGTCCTCGGGGCATACGGCGTCGCAGGCGCAGCAGCTGATGCAGCATTGATGGATCACCGAGGGCTCGCCACTATTGAGCGCCCGGATCGCCCGCACCGCCTCATCCCTGGAGAGGGACAGGTAGCGGCAGTCCACCAGGCACTCGCCGCACTCCCTGCAGCGTAGCGTCCATTCCCGGAGATGACCCTCAATCGCATCCATCTGCCTGATCCCGCCGTGGACCGGGCCATCGAACCGCCCGGCGACGGGGCATACGATACGGGCCCCCTACCGCTTCGACGAAAAGGCACCCCTCAGGGCCGCGGCGATCTCGTCGGTGGCCTTTCCTGCCTGGGGGATCAGCCGGTCTGCGGAGACGAAGGCGTGTATCATCCCGGGGTAGCGGACGGCCCTGGCGGGGACGCCGGCATCGCGCAGCCTCTTCGCGTAGGCCTCCCCCTCGTCCCTGAGGGGATCGAACCCGGCCGTGATCACCAGGGCCGGCGGAAGGTTGGCGTGGCTTTTGGCCAGCAGCGGCGAGGCGTAGGGATTGCTCCGGTCCTTCACGTTCGGAAGATAGAGCCTGATGAACCTCTCCACGTCCGCCTTGCGGAGCATGAATCCCTCGGCGAAATTCCTGTAGGACTCAGTGTCCAGGCTCGCCGAGTTCACCCCCGGATATATCAGGGCCTGGAAGGCGACGGCCGGTCCCTTTTTATCCCTGGCCATGAGGCACACCACGGCGGCGAGATTGCCGCCGGCGCTGTCGCCCGCCACGGCGATCCTGTCTGTGTCGGCCTTCAGCTCCCTCCCCTTCTCGCTCACCCACCGCAGGGCGGCGTAGGCGTCGTCAGCAGCGGCGGGAAAGGGATTCTCCGGCGCGAGCCGGTAATCCACCGAGACCACGATGGCGCCCGATTTCTTCGCCAGGATCCGGCAGAGGGGGTCGTGGCTGTTGCGGCTCCCCTGCACCCATCCCCCGCCGTGATAGAACACCACCACCGGCAGGGTCTCCCCCTGTTCCGGCCAGTAGACCCGCACCGGGACGGAGAGCCCGCCGTCCTGGGCGGTCATATCCTTCACGGAGGCCATGGCCACCGGCGTGCCGCTGGCGAAGGATGCCCGCTCCTCCAGCCTCTTCCTTGATACAGGTATCGGTATCTCGCGGGTGGGCCTCCTGTCCGCCCCGGTGAGCTTCAGGTATACCGCCACCCTGGAATCCAGGCGCCCGTAGGGGGTTTCGCTCCAGCTCCGCACCAGCAGGTATCCCCCGACCCCGAGAAGGGCGATCACGATGACTATACCCGCCAGTACCCGTTTCAGTTTCATACAGAGGGCCTCCTTCCATGCAATAATGATGATGCTTCCCGAATTGTATCCCCCCTGTACCACGGATCAAGAAAAAAAACACGAACCCGGCCCACCGCCGTCCGCTGCAGCATGCGCAGACCGCCGCTTTGTTGCGTCCCATTGCACATCGGAAGTTTTCTCTCTTGTTATTTCATGGCCTGCCCCTGCACGACGAGTCTAATACAATTCCACCCTCGACCGAACGGTGATCCATACGGTAATGGCTCAGTCAGTATGGGATACAGCTGGTTTCACAGAAGGTAAAAATACCGCATCACCGAGAATCCGACATCGGTACAATCCCGATCCGTCATATTTCCTAATTGACAGTCGTCCGTCGGTCAACTGAAATAGGTAGTGGTTCCATCGTTTCGGGGAGGAGCGTTATGGCCGATTACAGTAAGTACATCTCACAGACAAGACAATCAGTGCCGACACCAAAGAGCCTCGTGGAAAACGGACAGGCGGTTTTCGGCACCTTCGACAGGGAATTCGAGAGGATGGAGCTGCTGGACTGCAAAAAACCCCTGGGCAGATTCTTCCCGGGTTTTCTCAGGAAATACAGGATAACGCTCTGGGAGGCGACGGAGGTGCACCTGGGCAACGGCGTGCTGATCGCGGCCCTGTGCGATATGGGGCTCTTCGGCATGATACTGCATATTTTTTACGACAAGCGAAAGAAGAGGGTGTACAGCTGGTCCACCAATCTCGCCAGCTCCAGAATGAGAATCGCACCGAATCTCCTGCATGGAAACATCGCCGGGGCGCTGACCAGGGTCTCCCATATCAACTACATCAACAATTTCCAGGACGGCAGATGCTCGCTCTCCGGCTCTCACTTCGACAGAAAGAACAGGATCGAATACGACTTCGACCTGGAGAGGGTATCGCTCCCCAGCGTGGTCAGCATCCCCTTCGGGCCGAACAAACCGCTCTATACCCAGAAGGACCTCTTCAGGGCGAAGGGCCGCCTGACCTTCAACGGGGAGTTCTTCGAATCCGACGACCAGAGCACGGCGATCGTGGACGACCACAGGGGCTACTATCCCTACAGGGCGCACTACGACTGGCTCACTACGATGGGGAGACGCGTAAACGGCAGGAAACAATACTTCGCCTTCAACCTCACCCGCAACCAGTCGATCGACCAGGAACAGTACAACGAGAACCTCATCTGGCTCGAAAAAAAGACCAGCCTGCTACCGCCGGTGACCTTCGAGCGCAACGCGGAGGACACCGTCTGGACGGCGAGGGACGAACACGACATGGTGAACGTGTCCTTTGATGTCGGCGACATGTACCGCATGGAGCTGCACGCCGGCCTCGTGGACATCGATTACCACGTCGCCTTCGGGGAACTGCAGGGATACCTCCGCGGCACGGACGGGACGAAGTTCGTCCTCGACGGCATGACCGGGATGGGGGAGGACAAGAGCCTGCGGCTGTAAGGGTTGGGCCGCATCGATTGCCCGGACGGTGCACTGCCGGGTCAGATTTTACGTACCTGGGCGATCTGGCGCGAGATGGAGACCAGGTTCCCCGCGTTGTCCCATACCTCGCCATCCGCCTCCAGGAGCCCGCAGGTGACGAAGCGGGTCCGCAGGGTGAACCTGAGCCACCCGGTCACCGGCATGTTCCTGATATTGGTGGAGAGCTCGATGGTGGGCACCCAGGCCGTCGGCCCCTGGCTCACGAAGATCGCCGGGGGGATCGAATCGGCGACGAGAAAGAGCGACAGGAGGTCGTAGGCACGGCCGTCCCTGAAGCGCACCCACCCCTTCTGCTCAGACCTCTCGGTGGTCTTCCCCTTCAGCCACGCCGCGCTGGAGGGGTCGAGGAGCATCTCCAGGTTGTGGAAGAGGGTGTACTGCGGCATCTCCGGCACCGGCACGCAGGAGTCCGCCGGTGCGAGGTCCGGAGCGCCGGTCTCATAGCGGTTGACGGGGCACTCCGCCTTGGCCGCGGCGAAGGTGCCCAGGGCGCGTATCTTCTCGCCCCCCCCCTGTAACAGCCTGGCGTCGTAGCGGTTGAACTGCGCCGACCGCGAGACCTCCTCGATCCGAATCTCCGCCTTCCCGGGGGCGCACCGGGCGATGTAGTTCGCCGTGACGATGGGTGTCGATCCCTTGTCCGAGCGTGCCGTCATGGCCCCTGCCAGCATCGCCATCAGATAGCCGCCGTTGGGATTGCCGTTCACCGACCAGTTGCCCGAGACAGTCCCCTCGAAGACTCCGGTCTCCTTCTCCACAAGCGCGATATCGTCGTCGAACATTCCCATGATTCACCTCACGCGGAATAGAGCAACGGCCTTCTGCCGATTGCGCACGCAGTGTACCGCCGGGAAAAAGGGAGACACCCTGTGCAGAGGGCCCGTGCATGGCGGGTCATCGCATGCGATCGGTATCATCGTAAAAGGGAACAGGCCGCTGCCGCCACCGAGGGCTCCCTGACGAGCTCATAATGATCGTACGTTGCGAAATGCTTGAAATGCGTCGCCCCCGCGATCGTCCCTGAGCCCTGCGGCACGAGGCCGTCATTGTCCACCCCGTAGCACGTTTTCAAGACCTCCCACCCGAAAAGCAACTCCCCCACCACCCCGAAGCTTTTCCCCCTCGACGTGCCGCCGTCGATGGTGAAGACCCTCCCGCCGTCCGCCATCACCGAGTCGTCGATCGGGTACCGTTGATTGAAGATCTCGCATCGTTCAGGCTGCAAATCCGTGATCGCATCTTTCGCCCCGATAAAGACCCCCGCCCATTGAAAGGAATCTGCCAGCGGCGAGCCGTGGTGCGGCGTCCCCAGTGTCACCAGGGCGACGACACGCCCCGGATTGTCGTGTATGTATCTGCGCGCCACAAGGCCGCCCATGCTGTGGCCGATCATATTGAACGAGCGGCTCAGGCCCCGTTTTTCCAGTATATCGATCTTGATTTTCGCCAGTTCTGCCTGTCTGGATATAAAGTCCCTTCCGGCGCTCCAGGCCTGCCCCTTGCCGCAAAGATGGACGGTCATGCCGTCGATCGACCGTTCCCATACCTCGTTCGATTCATCGGTATAGATGACGTAGACATGGCCCGAACCGAAATTGTACAGGCATACCCTCAGGAAATCGTCGCTCCACTGATGAATGCCGGACAGGCCGTGAATGAGCACCAGATCGTATTTCTTTGTACCGGCCGCTTTTTTGTAGTCTGCAAGCTGGTCGGGAAACGAACAGCGATTGAGCCATACGCAGGCGATCAACAGTGCCATGAAGGCGCATGCCGCTGTTCCATGTACGCTTTTTATTGGGAGCATCATCTTCAATGTTGTCTCTTCAACAAACATGAATCATGAATGTACATTGCCTGTCATCCGACGCTATGTCAACCCATTTCGGCTATGTTGTGCCATCCTGTTGCACCAAAGTTACTCGCATCCCGCCGGCCCTCAAAATCACGCATTATGCCCGTGGCATCGACTCGTCCCTGGATCATTTCCATATGTCCCGGTCCATACCGCTATTGAAAAAAAATACTTGCCATTACGCCCTCCGCTCCCTGTATTGCTCTGTACAGGAACGGTAGAATTCCCATGGAACATATACGCAACTTTTCGATCATCGCGCACATCGATCACGGCAAATCGACCCTGGCGGACAGGATCATAGAAAAATGCCGCCTTCTCTCCCCGCGGGATCACATTGACCAGATACTGGACACCATGGAGATCGAGCGGGAGCGGGGCATCACCATCAAGTCCAACGCCATCACCCTGGACTACACCTCCCGCGACGGGGAGCACTTCATCTTCAACCTGATCGACACGCCCGGTCACGTGGACTTCACCTACGAGGTGTCGCGGGCCCTGGCCGCCTGCGAGGGGGTGCTCCTGGTGGTGGACGCATCCCAGGGGGTGGAGGCGCAGACCATCGCGAACCTCTACCTGGCCATGGAGAACAACCTGGAGATCATCCCGGTGATCAACAAGATAGACATGCCCAGCGCCGACATCGATTCGACGAAGAAGAGCATAGAGACGAGCCTGGGCCTCGATCCGGAGACGGCGGTACCCGTTTCGGCGCGTGAGGGGACGGGCATCGACGACCTCATGGAGGCGATCATCCAGCGCATCCCTCCCCCCCGGGGCGACGAGAGGGAGCCGCTCAAGGCCCTTATCTTCGATTCCTATTTCGACAAGTACCAGGGGGCCATCGTCAAGGTGCGACTCTTCGAGGGGACCGTGAAGAGGGACGACGACATCCTCCTCTGCGCCACCGGCAAGGTCTACTCGGTGAACGAGGTGGGTGTCTTCAGGCTCAGCCTTGAAAAGCGGGACGCCCTCAGGCCGGGCGACGTGGGATACATCATCGCGGGGATCAAGACCGTCATGGACACCAAGATCGGCGACACGGTGACCCTGGCGGACCGTCAGACGGTCACGCCGCTGAAGGGCTTCAAGGACGTGAAGCCCATGGTCTTCTCCGGACTCTACCCGGTGTACAGCGACGAGTACGACAACCTTAAGGATGCCCTGTACAAGCTACGGCTGAACGACGCCTCGCTCCTCTTTGAGCCGGACAACTCCTTCGCCCTGGGATTCGGCTTCCGCTGCGGGTACCTTGGCCTGCTGCACATGGAGATCGTGCAGGAACGGCTCGAGCGGGAGTTCGACCTCTCCCTGGTCACCACGGCACCCAGCGTGGAGTACAAGGTACATCTGAACAGCGGCACGATGATCACCATCGACAACCCGGTGAAGATGCCAGATCCGGGGAGCATCATGATGATCGAGGAACCCTTCGTGAAGGCAGATATCATCACCCCAAGCGATTACATGGGAAACATCATGTCGCTCGTCTCCGAGTGCCGCGGCATCCACAGGCACATGGAATACATCGACACGAGAAGGGTACAGCTCCACTACGAGCTCCCCCTCTCGGAGATCGTCTTCAACTTCTACGACAAACTGAAATCCTGCTCCAGGGGTTATGCCTCCTTCGACTACGAGCTGATCGACTTCAGGGAGTCCAGTATGGTGAAGGTGGACATCCTGGTGAACGGAGAGCCGGTGGACGCCCTCTCCTTCATCGTCCACGAGGACAAGGCGAGGCTCCGCGGCAAGGACATCATCACCAGGCTCAAGGACATCATCCCCCAGCACCAGTTCAAGATCCCGCTGCAGGCCGCCATCGGCTCCCAGATCATCGCGAGGGAGAACATCTCGGCCCACCGCAAGGACGTCACCGCGAAGTGCTACGGCGGCGACATCACCAGGAAGCGGAAGCTACTGGAAAAGCAGAAGGAGGGGAAGAAGCGCCTCAAGCAGGTCGGCTCCGTCGAGATTCCCCAGGAGGCATTCCTCACGATCCTCAAGATAGGCTGAGCCATGAACGATTTGGAACGCGCCATCGCCGACGGGGCCGCCGAGTTCGCAAGGACCAGGATGCGCCACACCCACTCGAGCCACGGGTGGGACCACGTCGTCCGGGTGGTGAAGACCGCCGAGCGGATCGCCGCGAGCGAGGTCGCCGCCGACCCATTCATCGTCGCGGTGGCCGCGGTGATGCACGATATCGCCCGCGGCGAGGAGGACAGGAGCAACGGCACCGTCTGCCACGCCGAGGCGGGGAGCGAGATGGCGCGGCGCTTCCTGCTCCAGCGGGGGCTCGATCCCGCCAGGGCGGACCATATCGCCGACTGCATCCTCACTCACCGCTTCAGGAACCATCACGCCCCCGCCACCATCGAGGCGAAGATACTCTTCGACGCCGACAAGCTCGATTCCATCGGCGCCATCGGCGTGGGGAGGGCCTTTCTCTTCTCCGGGGAGATCGGCGCCAGGCTGCATAACGATAACTCCATGGTGCACGGCACCGATGCCTACAGCGAGGAGGACACCGCCTACCGGGAGTACATGGTGAAGCTCAGGCTAGTGAAGGAGACGCTCCTCACCGTCGAGGGGAGACGCATCGCCGCGGGGCGTCACGCCTTCATGGAGGAGTTCTTCAGCAGGCTCAGGGGCGAGATCGAGGGGAACGACTGATCACTCACTGCCAGGTGAGCGGCAGGCGGGGGTCGAATTTCCGCACGTTGTGCTCGTGATGCGGCAGCACCCGCACGGTGAAGCCGAACTGGCCCGATATAAGGCAGAGAACGCTCCCCACGTAGACGAAGTTGCCCCGGTCGTTTTTATCCATCTGGATCATCGGGAGGGCCACCCCCTCCACGATCTCGTCCTTCGAGTTCAGTGCGCCGAAGTAGAGCTCGGCCAGGACGTCGTCCGGCGTGAGCTCCCCGAGGCATATCTCCGCCTTCACGACGATCTTCGAACCCACGGTGATCACCCTGTCCCCCTGAAAATCGACGCTGCCGATGGATATGCCGTCCCACTTCTTCGCCACCTCCGTCTTCCATCGGGAGACCTCGCGGGTCACCGCGAATCTCTCGTCGGAAAACCGCAGGTGGTGCTTGTGGGCCTGGGAATAATACATGTTCGAATAGTCCTTCACCATACGGTTCATGTTGAAATGGGAGCAGATCGTCTTCATCGATTCGCGGATGATCTTCAGCCACTCCCGGGGGATGCCGTCGACACCCCTGTTGTAGAAGGCGGGCTTCACCTCGGATTCCAAAATATTGTAGAGTGAGAGGCTCTCAACCTCGTCCTGATACCCCTGGTCGTCGTACTCCTCCCCCTTCCCTATGGCCCAGCCGTTGTCGGCGTTGTACGCCTCGTCCCACCATCCGTCCAGGATGCTGATGTTCACCCCGCCGTTCGGGACCGCCTTCATCCCGCTGGTGCCTGATGCCTCCTTCGGCCGCACCGGCGTATTGAGCCACACGTCGACCCCCTGGACCAGGTATCTGGCGAGGTTGATGTCGTAATCCTCCAGGAAAAGGACCTTGTCCCTGAAGCGCTCCTCGTTGGCTATATGAACGATGTGCTTGATCAGCTCCTTCCCCATGTTGTCCCTGGGGTGCGCTTTTCCCGCGAAGATGATCTGCATCGGCCGTTCCTTGTCGAGCAGCAGGCGCTCCAGCCGGTCGATGTTCCGCAGGATCAGCGTTGCCCGCTTGTAGGTGGCGAACCGCCTTGAGAAGCCGATGGTGAGGGCCTCTGGGTCGAGCACCGAGTTCGCACGCTCCGCGAGCTTCATGGGCATCCCCCTGGCAAGAAGCTGCTCCCGCAGCCTGTTCCTGGCAAAGGTGACCAGGTGCTCCCTGATCCTCTCGCGGCACCGCCAGAGCTCGGAATCCGGGATCAGGTCTATGTTCTTCCAGATGGTGTCGTCCGCCGGGTTGTCTATCCAGCGCGGTCCCATGTAGCGGTTGAAGAGCCGCATCATCTCGTCGGAGGTCCACGACAGGATCTGCACGCCGTTGGTGATGTGCCCCACCGGAATCTCGTGGACCGGTACCGTGGGCCAGATCCGATTCCACATCGCCCGGGAGACCTTTCCGTGGAGCTTCGAGACCCCGTTGCAGCCCGCCGCCATCTTGAGGGCCAGCACCGTCATGCAGAAGGGCTCCTTCCTGTCCTCGACGTTTTCCCTTCCCAGCGACAGGAACTGCTCCTCGGTGAGTCCCAGCCTCCCGAAGTAATGGGAGAAATAGGTCTCGATAAGTGACGGCTCGAACCTGTCGTTTCCCGCAGGTACGGGCGTGTGGGTGGTGAAGACGCTCGTGGCGGTGACGAACTCTGACGCCTCGGCGAAGGTGAGTCCCTGCTCCTCCATCGCCAGCCGCGCCCTCTCCAGCGCCAGGAATGCGGCGTGTCCCTCGTTCATGTGATAGACGGAGATCCTCTTGTTCATGGCACGGAGCGCCCTGACGCCGCCGATCCCTATCATGATCTCCTGCCGTATGCGCATCTCGTCGTCGCCGCCGTACAGCTGTTCCGTGATCGATCGGTCCTCCTGCCTGTTCACGTCCACGTTGGCATCCAGGAGAAACAGCTCGATCCTCCCCACCTGGATCTTCCATATCTGGGCGAAGACGGGCCCGTTCGGGTATTCTACCGAGATCATGAGCGGTCTGCCGTCCTGGGAGAAAACCAGAGATGCGGGGATGTTGTGGAAATCGATCTCCGAATAGATTTCCTGCTGCCACCCGTCCTTGTTCAGGTACTGGCGGAAATATCCGAAGCGATACATCAGCCCCACGCCAACCAACGGGAGGCCCAGTTCGCTGGAGGATTTCAGGTGGTCACCGGCGAGCACTCCGAGCCCGCCGGAATACATGGGAAGACATTCATGGATTCCGAACTCCGCCGAAAAATAGGCGATTCTGGCGTCGCCGCAGTCGGGGAACGATTCCTCAAACCATGACCGCCTGGCCAGATGGAGGTCCAGCTCCCGCTCCACGCGCTCCAGGTGCGCCAGGAAGCTTTCCGATTCCGCCGCCTCGTCCAGCACGCGCTGCGGCACCAGCCCCAGCATTCGTATCGGGTTATGGCGCACCTCGCGCCAGAGCTCCACATCGATCCGGCGGAACAGCTCGATAGCCTCGAAGTTCCATACCCACCACATGTTGCTCGCGATCTTCATGAGAGACTTGAGCTTTTCCGGTAGATAGGGTAGTACCTGAAATTTATGGATCGTCGCCATTCGACACACCTTTACATTTTCATGATGAAACCGCACATCGGAGCAGGGTCAATGTATAGCGCGATAAATACAACCATTTAACCGGCACCCGCCTGATTTTTCTCCTGCCGCCGAGAATCGTCATTCCCCTCCACAACCGCCGGAAGATAGCAGTAGACCTCGGTCCCGCCCCCCGGTCCCGGACTGACCTCGATGTAGCCGTGATGGCGCTTTATGACCGCATAGCTTATGGCCAGACCCATGCCGCTGGCCATCTCCTTGGTGGAGAAATAGGGATCGAATATCTTGTACATCAGGTCCTCGGGAATCCCGCACCCGTTGTCCCGTACCAGGACCAGCACGTACCGGTCGGGATGGAGCGTGATCTCGTTGAAGGTCTTCTCGCTGTCCACCAGCACGTTGGACAGCTCTATCTCGATCCTGCCGTTCGGCGTTACAGACTCCAGGGCATTGGTCAGTACGTGCCCGATCACATGACTGAACTGGACCGTGTCTATATCAACAGCATCCAGGTCATCCTGTGCCGTCACATCCCAGGTCCCCTGGAAATTATCCAGCACCGACTGCGCGGTATCGCCGATGAGATCCATCAGAATATCCCGCGTCGCCCGGATCATGTTCGGCTTACCGCCCTTGGCGAAATTGCTGAGCCGCTTGGTAAGCTCCAGAACGCGCAGCGATGCCTTCTCCGCGTCGTTCAGCACCTCCAGGAGCTCCCTGTTCTCCTCGCCCGCCTCCATCTTCGCCAGCGACAGGTTCCCCAGGACCGCCGTGAGGGCGTTGTTGTAATCGTGGGCGATTCCTCCGGCCATGATGCCGATGGCCTCTATCTTGCGCGCCACAAGGATCTCCTCCTCCAGCCGTTTCCTGTCCGTAACGTCCCTCACGATGCCGCGGTACCCCGTCGCCTGTCCGTCGGGACCGATGACCGGGGAGACCGACACCTCCACATACCTCTTTTTCCCGTCGCCCCGCTGCAGTTCCCAGTTGAAAAACCTGGGCTTCGACCGATCCGCCGCGATTTCCCGGATTGCAGCGGCGATCTCACCGTCGTGCTTACCCAGCACCAGCATGCTGAAGTGTCTCCCCTGGAAATCTGCGGCGTCGTAGCCGGTAATGCGGCAGAAGGACCTGTTGACGAAGATGAAGGTACCGCGAATGTCGGTTTCGTAATACCCATCGTGCAGAGTGTCGAAAATGGCGAAGATCCGCTCATCGTCGTGCGCCAGGGCTCTCCCTTCGTTTTCGTCGAGCCCGATCCTCCGAGCGACACCCAGAGTCCCGAGGAACCTCTTTTCGTTGTTATCGTCGATGCTGTAGATGCCTTCGGCGGTCACCCTGAAGACCTCTGCCGAATCACCCACTGCGCCCTGGCCGCCCCGTTGTACGATGAACCGTATCTCGCAGGACCTCGTCTTCCGTTCGCCCCTTCTTCTCTCGCTTATTCGGAACCGGGCCTTCTCCCTGTCATCTGGGTGCACCAGGTCCAATATATTTTTCCCGATGCATTCACCGGGGGTATACCCGAATTTTGTTATCTCGTCGCTTATAAACTGGACGCGCCCGTGGGGATCGAGCCAGTAGACCACGTCCTGCATTGAATCGATGATCGAATACATGCCCTCATCAAAGACCTGCCGGCAGAGCGCCGTAATCAGCGATCGTTCCAATTATACACTCCGCTTTTTTTTTCCGTTCCCCTGCATGCAGGGCCGTTACCGCCGCCACGCCGTATCCTATAGTATACTAACGTATTGAATAATTTGTCCACACATTAATGATAAACGGTGTGTTTATCGGGTATTTTTATACAACACCGCTGCAGCGGGAATCAGGAATACACTGACCAGCCCTTCGAGAGTAACGGAACAGAGCGAGCTTCCGCCTCATCCACCGGGAAACGCTATCCTGAAACCGTAGAAGGGGCTTCTCGCCGTGGGGCACCGTCGGAAGCGGAATTCCCTGGTGCGCTGGATCGGAAGACTCAGGAGAGAGCCGCCGCGAAGCACCCTGTAGGTGGTGCCGAACCCCCCCTGCCCCGGTCCTCCGGGATACCGATCGAACCAGTCTCCCGTCCATTCCCAAAGCAGGCCGATACCGGCAGTCCCCCCCCGCTCCTCGTCGCCGAGACGGCGTAGGTATTCCGTGACGGCAACAGGTCCCGGCTGATCGGCCGCCGCATCGATCACACTGGGCTGACCCGCAATCGATGCAAAGGCCTCCCATTCAGCTTCCATGGGCAGGCGCACCGGCCGCCCCCGCATGTTGGATACCCATCTGCAGAAGGCGGCGGCATCGTTCCAGCTGACCTGCAGCACCGGCAGGTCGCTATCACCATTGCGAAACACCCCGTCATGCTCATTCCCGAAGGGTCTCCGCCATGAAAGCCCCTCCCGCTTCAACCACCCCTCCTCCCATGTCCAACCCCAGCCCCGGCGCTCCGATTCGGTGAGATACGGGGCGCTCTCAACGAACACCCTGAATTCTCGGCAGGTGATATGACGGCGGCCCATCGAAAAACCTCCGAGGGCCACCTCGTGGCGGGGAATTGACGCGGCGAGATACCGGGCCTTCATCAGGTGCCCGTCCACCACACCCGGCGGTAACGCGGCTATCATGTCGTGGGACAGACCTATCGTGTAGGTCCCCGCGGGGACCGGCACCAGGTCGCAATCTGGCACGGGGTGGGGCATCTCACTCCTGCGTCATTCTATTGAGTCAATGAGGCTGAAGAGATCCTCGCCGTCCCTGGGGTATTCTGAGGTGATATAGGTCACCAGCAACTGCAGGTCGCGGCTGCTGAATCCGTGTATGATTTCGTTCTTCAGCGCGTTCGCCATGGGGACGGCATACTCCTTGTTCTTCCCGGGGAGAATGATCAGTATCTTATTCCGATCGTGCCGTATCGAAAAATCCACGTCCGAGAGCTTCGACTTCACCAGCTCCTCGATCCCCACCATGAGTTCCTGGGCCTTCTCCACGCCGTTGACGCTGTAGTATCTCTTGAAATTCTTTATCGCCAGTTCAACCAGCACCAGCGGTATTCCCAGCGTACGGACCCTGTTCAGCTCCTCGTTGATCCGGTTGTGCACCTGCTGGACAGTGTCGACGTATTTCCTTTTCGAATAACGTACGTTATCCATGCTTATTATGTACGGAAAGAGCAGGTCAGTGATCATTCCGAGCTCGTGATCGATCTCATCAAAATCCGCCTGATCATTTTTTTGAAAGACCGCAAGGAATCCCACGAGGTTGTTCCCCAGATGGAAGGGATACATCCTGAACTGGCTCATTCGCTGGATCTGGGACTTCGAGAAAACCTCAGCCACGGCATCGAAGGTCGTAAATTCGTCTATCGCCACGGGACCCCGCGCCTTCTGCACGAACTGTATCAGGCCGTTTCTCACCCCGACGGCGATGCCGGATTCCCTGATCGACAGAAAATCCTTCTCCTCTGTCAGAACCGGCAGATACCTGTTATTGAACTCATTCAGCATGTAAAAGGCGTACATATCGACGCCCATCAGGTGCATCTCCTTCTGAATCGCCGGCTTCACCTCATCGAACGTATCGTTCGAATAGAGCAGTGCGCGGAGCTCCTGTATCCTCTCGTTGCTGCTGAGCTTCCGGTTAAGAGACTCCATCGCTCTTCTGCTGATGCTGCGCCCCGCGAGGGTGTAGTAGGCCATCACCGCGAACCTGCTCACCGAATGCAGGAAATCCATCTCCTCCGCGGTGAAATCCTCTGTGGAAATCTTGTTTCCGATCACGACGATACCGATCAGTTCGTCGGGATACACCATGGGAACGAGGATCCTTGCGTCTATGGATATAAATGTCAGGTACTCGTCCTTGCACGCGTCATCACGGCTGAACCCTTCGACATCCAGTATCTCCCTTCTTTCACTCAATCTCCTGAGCAGCCCGCCGTTGCCGTCAAATGAGATATTCTCGTCAATGGAGACTCCCATCGACGCGGCGATGGTCCATCTGTTCATGTCATCCTGGTCTCGTGTCATGATCGACACCGATGAGACCGCGATCTGCCCCATGATGAGAAATATCAGCGTGTCAAACAGCTCCTGCTCCGACCTGGCCTGGACGATCTCCTTGCCGGTCTCATAGAGAACCATGAAATCCTTGAAAGAACCCTCATACTTCGGCGGCAGCGGCGCCGCAGCCGCTTCCATCGCGGTCTCCACCGGTTCCCGTACGTCGTCCATGCGGAAGCTCCGCGGTTTCCTCGGGACCTCTTCCTCCTCGCCGGGTGATTCAGCCTCCACGGTACCGCCGGCTTCAGCTTCTTCGCCCTCAGCTACCATCAGCTCCTTGTCCACCCAGTCATCGTCGATGACCAGCGCATCAGAGAGATCCCCGCCGGCGGTCTCGACGGAAGGGGGCGTTTCCGCTACTGCTTCCTCTCCATCGCCGGCCACCTCGACAAGGTCGCTCCTGTCCAGGACCAGTATGTCGTTCTCCGGTTCGTCCCGGCGGGCCTCACGCCCCTCTCCCGTATCGGGCTCGCCGTTGCCGACGATTTCAGTGTCCGCAGGACCGGTTATCCTGTCGATCAGGGTTTCCTCACCCTTGCGGTTCAGCTCCCTCTTGTACTGCATCGCTTTCTCGATAAGCCCCATGGTCACACATCCAGATCGTTCATCACTTTGATATAGAGATCGAAGTATTCAGAATTCGCGAAGGTCTTGACTGCCGATTCCGGCAGTTTTTCGAACAGCCCGTCAAAATACCTCATGAGTTTTTTCAGCGATTCCCTCTTGTCCGCAGGAAATTCCTTCACGAACCTGTCGATATCCTCCTCGTCCTCGATGATCACCACCCTGTCGGTAATATCATGAATATCGTCTTCCCGCTCCGCCTTCGCCTGCTTCGGAACGGCCGCCACCGCGCCGTCGGGCTTATCGAGCAGTAGCCGTATCTTCTCCACGTCCTCCTCGAAGACGAGCGCGTTCGACGAGCTGATATCCTCCTCGATCGACCCCCGCTCGTCACCGTCGAGGCTTCCGCTGTGGGGAAGGATGTACCGGCATTCCTTGGCGATGGAGGGATTCAGATCGCGCTTCGTCGAGTCCTCGCGGAAGAAATCGAAGATCTCGTGGAGATCGACGTGCTCATACTCCTGCGAGAAGAGGACATCGTTCACGTCCCTCAGCTCGCCGCCGGTGAGCCCGAATATCTCCACCGCCCTGGACATGCCGCGCTCACTCTTCGACTTCTGGAACTCGTCAATGGTCCTGAGGTACGATGTATATTCATCCTGCATGATGGAGGTGTGGACGAATTCAAGCTCATCGTCCCGGTATTTGAATTCATCCACAAACTCGAATATGAACTCGTCCTGAAGCGCCTTCAGATCCACCGATACCGGGAGGTCCTGCCCCAGCTCTTCCACCATCTCCCCTTCTGAAAGAACAATGGCCGATCCCACCTCAAGATCTACCAGATCGGCGGTGATCCTGTCGAGACGCCCCACCTCGGGAATGTTCCTCTGCTCCTCGAGCCCTGTACTGTCGCCGCTGTCATCAATGAATATGGTCAGCCCCTCCGTCACCGGTATATCCGATACTGCCGGGACCACGGATTTCTCATGATACCGCTCTCGCTCCACGGCCGCCGGCCCCAGGGGTGCCTCCATCGGCGGCTCGGCATCGGGCTTCTCCTCCGGCACCGAGGACTGCAGTTCCTCCCTTTCAGTCACAATCCTCTGACTCTCTTCCGCCGCGGGGGTTTGAGCCGTAACACCCTGTACCTCGAGTTTCTTCTCTGCCGCCGGGGGCGCCGTTTCCACAACCGTCTCCTGCCCCGCAGCCGGCTCGTCCATCCCTTCTGTCCCAGTCGAGGGGGTCGCAATCTCTATCTCCTCCACCGTGTGAAACTGCGACTGCGGTACCGGCTCTTCCTTTTCCCTCGCCGATACTTCCTTCACCGCGGCGGTCTCCGGCTCGGTTGCCGAACCGGCGAACACGTCGATATCGTATACGTCCCCGGAGGGGACGACGGAGCCGTCACCGGACGGGAGCGCCGGCTCAAGAACGGTGCCTGTCTCCACAGGCTTCTCCTCCACCGGAATCCCCCCCCCCTTCTTGGCGGGTGCAGGTACCGTATCGCTTTCAATCCTCTGTGCAGCAGCGGGCCTCTTCGCCTCCGCCCTGGCCTGAGGCTTTCGTACGGTTCTCTCCGGTGCCGGTCTCCTCTCCGGAGCGGCCTGAGTAACGCTCTTTTTCGGCGATGGTGGGGCCTCCTCCGGCTCTCCGCCCTCCTCTTCCACTATTATCGATTCAATTCCTTCAAGATCTTCCAGCAGGTCCTTATCGCTGATGGAGAGAAGCGTTTCGTTGGCTATCTCCTCTGCCTCCCGCAGGTTCACGCTTCCGATTTCACCCACGTCAAAGCTTTCCGGTATTCTGCTCTCCAGCTCTTCAGATATGTCGATGACACCGTCTTCCTCGCTCCCCCGCTCCTCAGCGGAGAGGTCCTCATCATACACCTCGTCTTCCAGCTCGTTTCCTGCCCCGTCAAGAATGAGCTTTCTGCTGGATTGTGCTGCCTCTTCCGCTTCCGCCGCTTCTCTCGCCGCCTCCACCGGGTCCACGTCATGAATGTACAGTACCCCGTCCTCTTCGGAGGTAACGAGGAACGGTGTCGGAGCTCCATCAGGCTTAGGGGGAGGTGCCGGCGTTTTCGGCTTCGCCTTCTTCTGCGGGCGCAGCGCACCCTCCACCTCCAGCTCATCACTGTCCATGTACTCGATATCAGCATCATCTGCGATGCCTGCCAGCATTACCGACCCGCTGTTTCTCTCTTCCAGGGCTTCTTTCATGATGGGATTGTACGCGTTACAGTATCCAGTGCCTTAAAATCCACCTATAATATTATTTAATTATCGGAATAAATCAATATTATTATTATACGCTGAAAATGAATATTTCTCCCCCTTTTGCCGCTGCATTCTATGCGTTATTGTAGACAATCCGTCTCGGGCGAGGATTCCGGGCAAATAAAAAGGGGGGATACCCTCCAGGCCATCCCCCCTGCTGTCTTCGTAAATCTGAATACCGATCTACCGTTTTGCCACCTTCAGCCGCATCTTCATCTTATAGGTCTCGGCCTGCAGCATCATGGATTCCTCGGAGAACTTCTTCACATCCACTTCCGAAAGCTCCTTCAGCCTCTTTTCTATCTCTGTGATGTTCAATTCAGCCTTCGGAATCGCGTTTTCCGCCAGAATGATAAGTTTGTTGTCCCGGATCTCCACTGCCCCGCCCTCGACGATGAAGTGCTTCGTCGATTTTTCATCGCGGAGGCGAACCTCGCCGACCCCAAGCTCCGAGATCAGCGGCGAGTGGTTGTAGAGGAAACCCATCTCGCCATTATGCGCCTGAACAACCGCGAAGCCGATCTCCCCCTCGAAGAGGACCCGTTCCGGCGTGAGTATCGTACAGTCAATCTTGTTTACCATGGGTTACTTCCCTGACTGAATTTTTTCCGCCTTCTCAACGGCCTCCTCGATGGACCCGACCATGTAGAAAGCCTGCTCCGGGAGGTTGTCGTATTTCCCCTCGATGAGGCCCTTGAAGCTTCGGATCGTGTCATCGAGCTTCACATACTTGCCCTGAAAACCGGTGAACTGCTCTGCCACGAAGAAGGGCTGTGAGAGGAAGCGTTCGATCTTTCTCGCCCTCTGCACCAGGAGCTTGTCGTCCTCGGCGAGCTCGTCCATGCCGAGAATCGCGATGATGTCCTGCAGGTCCTTATACCTCTGGAGGATTCGCTTAACTTCCATTGCCACGGAGTAGTGCTCCACTCCCACCAGGTCGGCAGCAAGGAGCCGCGACGAGGAGTCGAGCGGATCCACCGCCGGGTAGATTCCCTTCTCTGCGATCTGTCGCGAGAGAACGGTGTTCGCATCGAGGTGGATGAAGGCCGTTGCCGGCGCCGGGTCCGTGAGGTCGTCCGCAGGCACGTAGATGGCCTGCACGGAGGTGATGGATCCGTTTTTCGTCGATGTGATCCTCTCCTGGAGCGCACCCATTTCACTCGCCAGGGTCGGCTGATAACCCACCGCAGAAGGCATACGGCCGAGAAGCGCCGAAACCTCGGAGCCGGCCTGGGAGAACCGGAAAATATTGTCGATGAACAGAAGAACGTCGCGGCCTGACATATCCCTGAAGTACTCGCACATGGTGAGTGCCGTCAGCGCGACCCTGAGCCTCGCACCGGGGGGCTCGTTCATCTGGCCGTATACCAGGCAGGCCTTGTTGATAACGCCCGACTCCTGCATCTCCAGCCAGAGGTCGTTCCCCTCGCGGGTTCTCTCGCCCACGCCGGCGAACACGGAGTAACCGCCGTGCTGCTGCGCAACGTTGTTGATGAGCTCCATGATAACGACGGTCTTTCCCACGCCGGCGCCGCCGAAGAGGCCTGTCTTGCCGCCCTTGATGTAGGGGGCCAGAAGGTCGATCACCTTGATGCCGGTCTCGAAGATCTCCGACTTCGGCTCCAGCTGGTCGAATTTCGGCGCCTCCTGATGGATCGCCCGCTTCTCCTTCGCCGTCACCGGTCCCTTTTTGTCAA
>JAFGJK010000069.1 GCA_016929135.1 Spirochaetota bacterium
ATCTATATATATTCTTAATATCCACTTATCCAGGAGAAATCCCATGGAAAAAGAGACAAAAAACGAGCGGTTCAAACGCGTCGCCGAGAAGCGGGTACAGAACATCATCGACGGCATACAGGGGCTGTCGGGACTCTCAAATAGGAAGGTCTATGAATGGGAAGATGCCCAGATGGAAAAGATCTGGAACGCCATCGAGAAGGAGATTGAATACTGCAAGGCGAGCTTCAAGGATCCCGAAGCACGGTCCTTCAGGCTCTGAGAGGTACAATGAACACGATAGAGGTTCTCAGGAGAAGGATCGAATCGATCAACGAACGGGACTACGGGGCGTACCAGTCGCTCAAGGGTGATTACCGCTTTCCGGCCTTCACGCTCTTCATCGACCAGATACCAAAGGACCCCTATGCCCCGCCGCATACCGGGGTGTATCGTGTGCAGCTGCAAAACGCCTTCACCGGCCAGTTCGAATGCATATTCAACTCGAAGACGGGGGAGATCGCCTTTCGTGATTTTCTGGCCCGGAATTTCCACCGTGCCGCGGCATCGCTGTCGAAGGGGAGGCGCGGTACCGGGAACAGCGGCCTCATCACCATCGAAAGGCCGGGGCAGGTTATTCTGGAAAGGAATTCCGTCATCGTCACCAGGGGGACCATCGAGATACGGTTCTTCATGGGCCTGCCGGCCAACGGCAGGAGGATCAATTCCCCGCTGTGCACCACCATGATGCTCCAGGAGCTGCCCCGGATGATCGAAACAGCACTGCTTCCCGAGAACGTGGACACCGGCGCGCTGGAGGCGCACATAGAGACATCGGAAGACGCCGAACACATCAGGAGCATGCTGGGCCCGCTTAACCTGGTGGCCTTCATCGCCGATGGCTCGATCCTGCCCCGGAAAAGCGGCACCAGCGACGAGCCGCTGGACAGGGCCGAGGCAACACCCTTCATCTCACCGGAGACACTCTCGGTGGCGGTGGAGCTGCCCCACGCGGGAAGGATCACCGGCATGGGGATCCCCAGGGGAATCACGCTCATCGTGGGCGGCGGGTATCACGGCAAATCCACACTGCTGAACGCCATCGAGATGGGCATCTACAATCACGTCCCGGGGGACGGAAGGGAGCGCTGCGTATCGGATCAGGGCACGGCGAAGATCCGGGCCTACAGCGGCAGGTATATCGAGAAGGTGGACATCTCAATGTTCATCGGCAATCTTCCCCTGCAGAAGGACACGGTCCGTTTCTCCACGGAAAACGCCAGCGGAAGCACCTCCCAGGCCGGGAGCATCGTCGAGGCGATCGAGGCGGGTGCCGGCGCGCTGCTGATGGACGAGGACACCTGCGCGACGAACTTCATGATCCGCGACCGGAAGATGCAGCTGCTCGTGAACAAGGACGACGAGCCGATCACGA
Organism: Spirochaetota bacterium; assembly: GCA_016929135.1. Classification (GTDB taxonomy): domain Bacteria; phylum Spirochaetota; class UBA4802; order UBA4802; family UBA5550; genus JAFGJK01. The sequence continues at coordinate 1,415 of JAFGJK010000069.1, forward strand.
CCTTCATCGACAGGGTCCGGGGCCTCTTCACCTCCCGGGGGATCTCCACCATTCTCGTCCTGGGAGGGATCGGCGATTATTTCGAGGTATCGGACATCGTCATCCAGATGAGGGAGTACCGGCCGGTGGACGTGACGGGTGCCGCGCGGGAGATAACCGGCTCCTCCGCAGAAAAGCGGGTCTCCGAAGGGAGGGCGCATGACATAGGCATACAGGACAGGGTCCCGGCCCCGGGATGCGTCAATCCCCACAACGAATACAACAAGAGAAGCGTGTATGCCACCGAGATCAACAGGATACATTTCGGGAGAACCGCCATCGACCTCACCGATGTGGAGCAGCTGATCGAGCTGTCGCAGGTGAAGGCCATCGCCGAGGCGATACAGCACATCGGCAAATCAATGGACGGGAAAAAGTCGCTGCGGGAGCTCGTGGACCGGCTGATGTCCGAAATCGGCACAGGGGGCCTTGATGTCCTGAGCAGCAGGGCCGGCGGGCATTTTTCAATGTTCAGGGGGATCGACCTGGCCTGCGCCCTCAACCGTATGCGGGATCTCAAAATCCACTGATATGCCGGAGCGGCAGTGTGGCCCCGACCTCGGAGTGGGCTACAGGGGCTGCAGGCCAGGACACAGGGTATAATGCCCCGTGCTCCCGCCCCTCCCATCGGGCCGCGACAGCCGGCGGCCGACGCAAAGTCTCGCGTGACTCCCCCTTACGGTTGCTCCCTCCGGTCCATGGATACCAGAAATACGAAATAAAGCGTTGACAATATATCGTATTATCCAAATATTACAATATAAAGTGCACGGGAAAGATCATCGTGGATTTCAACGAAACAGGCGCGATACTGAAGGCACTGGGGCATCCCCATCGCCTTGAGATCGTCCACAACCTCATGACGAACGAATGCAACGTCAACGACATGGTGCGGCGGCTCGGCATACCGCAGTCCACCGTCTCACAGCACCTGAGGATCCTCATGGACCGCGGCATCATCAGTCCCCGGAAAGAGGGGGTCGTCACCTGCTACCGGATCGTCGACGAGCGCGTGAAGAGGCTTATTGAGATGCTGAAGGGGTGATTTTTTGTCTATTATATCGTATTATCTGGATATTGCGATATAACTGATGCATCGGTCCCCCTTCGGCCTCATGTAATAACAACCCAGCGGACCCGCGGTATCAGTGACGCGGGTATCATTAAACGGAGGAAGATATGAGTGATAAAAAAAGGATTATCGTGATCGGCGGCTCCGCCGCGGGACCAAAGGCGGCGGCGAAGGCCAGGCGCCTCGATGAAGACGCCGAGATCATCATTCTACAGAAGGACCCGGACCTCTCCATGGCCTCCTGCGGCTACCCCTATTACGTCGGGGGATTCTTCGACGATCGTAACATGCTGCTCTGCACCCCCACCGGCGTGACGCGGGACCCGAAATTCTATCTCAACGCGAAGGGGATCGTCGCCAAAACGGATACGGAGGTGACCGCCATCGACAGGAAGAAGAAGACGGTGACCTGCAAAAACCTGAAGGAGGGTTCGGATGAGGTGATGCCCTACGATCGCCTCGTCATCGCCACCGGCTCGGTTCCCAGAATCCCCAATGTCCCGGGGGCCCACCTGCAGGGGATCACCACCCTGCAGTCCATGAAGGACGCCGATTTCCTGAGAAAGGTTCGGGACGACAAATTGATCAAAAAGGCGGTGGTGATCGGCGGGGGACTCATCGGCATTGAGACCTGCGAGGCCCTTGAGCTTGCCGGCATCGAGATCACCATCATCGAGCTGCTCCCGCAGCTGCTGACCTTTCTGGACTGGGAGATGGCGAAGCTCGTGGAGAACCACGTGAAATCGAAAAACGCCAACGTCATCACCGATAACGGCCTCGCGGAATTCCTGGGAGAAAACGGGAAACTCACCGGCGTGAAGCTCCAGAACGGCACCGAGCTCCCCTGCGAGCTGGCGGTTGTAGCCATCGGGGTCGTCCCCAACGTGAAGCTCGCCAGGGAGGCGGGCATCGAGATCGGCGACACCGGAGGCATCCGCGTCAACGAGTTCATGCAGACCTCGGACCCCGACATCTACGCCGCGGGAGACTGCGTGGAGTGCACCAACCTGATCACGGGGAAGAAGGTGCTGGCCCCCTACGGTGACCTGGCCAACCTGCAGGGCCGCGTGGCCGGCGAGAACGCATCGGCCGGAAATGCCGCCACCTTCCCCGGGACGATCCAGACCGGCATCTGCAAGGTATTCGACTACGGGGCCGGCTCAACGGGTCTCTCGGAACACGCCGCGAGAAAGTTCGGCTATGACAACATCGAGACCGTCATCAACGCCAGTCCCGACAAGCCCGGCTTCATGGAGGGGAAGCTCCTGGTGACGAAGCTGGTGGTTGATAAGGGCTCCGGGAAAATCCTTGGCGCGCAGTGCATCGGGCCCGGCGACGTGAGCAAGCAGGTTGCCCAGTGGGCCATGGCCATCAAGGGGGGAATGACGGTGGAGGACATGATCAACGCCGACCTCCCCTACGCGCCCCCCTTCTCGCTGGCCATCGATCACTGCATTGCCACGGCCCACATCATGCAGAACAAGCTCAAGGGGCGGATGAAGGGAATCTCCGCGAAAGAGGTGAAGCTGAAAGCTGACGGGAAAGAGAAGGTCTTTCTCCTGGATACGCGCGGGCCGGACGAATACGAGGAGATGCGCCTGGGCGTCGGCGAGACGCTGATACCCCTGGGGGCCCTGAGGAAAAGGATGAAGGAGATTCCGGAGGAGAAGAACGCCGAAATCATCTGCTTCTGCAAGATCTCGCTGCGGGGATACGAGGCCGCGCGGGTCCTGGAGGGGCACGGCTGGAAAAACGTGAAGGTCCTTGAGGGTGGCATCATGGCCTGGCCCTACACCAGGGAGAAATAGCGGCACAGCAATCCGCGCCCGATCCCTTCAAAGGGATCGGGCGCGGATTGCATCCCCCCGATCCGCCGTCCATGCACCTCCCCCCTTCGGCGCCACTGTGGTATCGCCGTGATACTGAAGAGAAAAATCCATGATTTCCATCGGCACGACAGTATACTGTCTGTTATACTAGTATTGTACGGGGGAACCGCCATGAAGAACCTCACCGCAATCATCGCCCTGGCGGCGGTACTGCTGGTCATACCCATTACTGCCCGTTCCGAGTGGGACATGACGTCAACGGCACTCTGGCCGGACCGCGCCGCAGCAATAGAGAAGAGCGGCATCACGGGATTCGGGATCCTGTACCGATTCCCCGGCCAGTGGAGCGGTCCGGTGTCCTCGGATACACCGGCAGGCAACTTCCCCGTATGGTACGTCGATTTCCGGCCGGTATCCCCCGCCCAGATATCGCAGTATTCGTCGGTGGACCCCACCATGTGCAACTACGTATCCATTTTCATCGTGCGGCACGAAGGGCGATTGCGGGTGGCCATGCGAACCGACGCGGCCTTCCGCGGCAAGGGATGCATCACCTACGAGGTGATGCAGGAGGCGGACGAGGGGAAGGGATACTACAAGTTTTCCGATTTCCAGTCCGGTGACCGCCGCGCCTACACGGTCTTCCGGTTCCACGGCGACGACCAGTTCGAGATGCAGGTCTACACCAACAAGTTCAACAAGCTGAAGGAGCCGTCCCTTCATTCCCGATGGAACGCCCGCCGGGCCCTGCTGGAATCCGCCGCCGAGGCCATCAGGCACTTCAACTATCCCCGGCCGGTCATGGTGAAGGACTTTACCAATGCCTTCGGCAACGCCCACGAGAGCATATTCTTCGAGGTGGGCAAGGACCCCTACCCCTGTGCGCAGGACCCCTATGTGGGCTCCGCCACGTTTCATATCACCGTCGGCGGTACGCTGAAGCAGTCATCCACGGACGAGCTCTTCCTGATGCTCACCACCAGGCCTATATTCGAGGGGACCAGGTATTTTCCGGAGCGTTTGAAGTATATCTCTAAATTTGTCTACCTGCCGGCCGTGACCAGGAATTACACCTTGGGCCACCTGCATCCCGGCACCTATTATCTCAATTCCTACAACGACGTGAACCGGGACAGGAAGCACAGGCGGGGCGATTACCTCTCCTCAAAAATTGACCGCAGGATCACCGTACCGGGGGGAAAGCGCATCGATGTGGATACCCTTATCGATTTCGTGATCCCCTGAGGGGGGGCACCATCTCCATGCCCCCCGGGAGGGGACGGTACGGGAGATCCCTGTCTGACACGCACATACCCGCTCACCCACGACACAAAGCATTTTGCTATACAATTAATCACTTGACATAAAACATTAACACTGTTACATTAACACTGTTAATAAAAACTTCCCAAAGGGTTCCCGTATGCCCAAGGTTCCCCGAACGGTCGAAGAGATAAACAATGTCAAGGAGCGCATCCTCGACACGGCCCTCCGCCTCATCATCGAGGAGGGGTTTCCGCGCCTCAGCATGCGGAAGATCGCCTCTCGCCTCGGCATCACCGCCACCACCATCTACAACTACTTCGCCAGCAAGGACGAGCTCTACTTCATGATCCGGATACACGGCTTCGAGCTCCTCTACTCCTCCTTCGAAGAGGCCTACGAAGAGAATGGGGAGCCCCGTGAGAGGCTCCGGGCGATGATCGGTCGCTACGTCAGGTTCGGCATCGACTACCCGGACTACTACGACGTCATGTTCCTGAACCGCACCGTGCCGAAGTACCTGGAATGCGTGGGGACGCCCCTGGAGCCGGTGGCGTCGCGAGACCTGGAGATGGGGCTCAAGACCCTGTCCGTCGCCGTCCGCGTGCTGAAGGAGCTCAACGAGGGGGACCGGGAATTCGACGACGACGAGGGCAGGTTTCGCGCCATACAGCTCTGGTGCGACATGAACGGCATCATCGCCCTCCGGAACAGCAGGCTCCTCAACGAAGTGGAGACGGACATGGAGGGCCTGATCGGCCGGCTCACCGACGAGGTCTGGGAAAGATTCAGGGAATGAACCGCCGCTGGCGGCAACGCAACAGAGTCAATTTCATGGGAGGTACCCTATGCTGCTCTACGTCGAATCCGGTGCTGAATCGAAAAAGTCCTTCACCAACACCACCATGCGTCTCCTGCTGAACCTCGTGGCCGCCGCCTTCAACCTCAGGCCCTCGCTGAACAGGTACCTGAGGGCCCAGGATGGCTGGCTCAACTTCACCGTGGGGGTGCGCACCGAGAGCGGATCGGTCTCCTGCGCCATAGAGTTCCGGGAGGGCCGCGTGAGCGTCCTCTCGTCGATACCGGAGCGTTCCGAGGTGGTACTGGTCTTCCGGGCCGACGCCGCGGTGAAGAAGCTCCTGGGTGCCACTCCGACCGACCAGATATACATGCTTCTGAAGAGCGAGCTCCGGGTTGAGGGGCACATGGGCTACATGAACCTCTTCTTCTTCCTCCTCTCCCTCCTGATGCACAAGAAGCAGGCGAGGCAGATGGCGAAGGAGCGGGACAGATCCAAGAGATCGCTCCTGAAATCCTCACCGCGCCCTGATACGTCCCTGAGCGGGGAGCTGGCCTCGCGGAGATCCGCAAGGATGCGCGGGGAGAGAGTCGATGCAGGGGTGAAGCACCTGGAGGATCCCTATCTCCCCGAATACTCGCTGGAGGACTTCCCCCGCCTGAAGAGATTTCTGGACATCCACCTCTCCGTGAAGCCCGAGGTCTGTCCGGAGATGCCGGAAATCCTCACCCGGTGGCACCGCCAGCACGGCTACGAGACCGACAGGGAGGGGCGGCCCTGGAACCCCATCCTCCGCAAGGGGGAGGCGTATAAATATTTCATGGAGCAGCGGAGGCCCATCGTCGCCGAGGGCTCCCTCCTGGCCGGGACCACCACCAGCAGGCAGGTGGGATGCGTGGTCTACCCCGAGGGGAGCGGCACCCTCATATGGAACGAGCTCTTCACCATCTCGGGCCGCACCTACAACCCCTTCGATATATCCGAGGAGACCAGGGAGCTCCTGCACTTCCGCGTCTTCCCCTACTGGAACAACAGGAATTTCAGGGAGTGGGTGCGGGCGAAATACGGGAACCCGCTGTGCCAGCAGATAGACGAGCGCTACGCGATGTACTTCAGCTGGAAGCAGGCCACCATATCGCACACCATCCCCGACTTCCCGAAGATCCTCAGGCTCGGCACCGCGGGTCTGATGGAGGAGATCCGGCGGGAGATGGAGCGCCCGGACAACGACGAGGAGAAGACCGCCACCCTGAAGGCTATGATCCTCACCCTGGAGGGGCTCAGGGCCTACGCGAAGAACCTGGCGGAGCGCGCCGCTCTCGACGCCGGCGCCGAGAGCGACCCGGCCAGGAGGGGGGAGCTGCAGTATCTGGCCGGAATCTGCGCCCACGTGGCGGAGAACCCGGCCCGGACCCTGGACGAGGCGGCGAACCTTGTGTGGATCACCTGGGTGGCGCTCCACATGGAGAGTATGAACGCCGGCCTCTCTATCGGGAGGCTCGACCAGTGGCTCCAGCCCTTCTTCGAGTCAGACATGGCGAGGCTGTACTCGGAAGAGGAGCGGAGGGCGTACATCAAACACGCCGTGGAGCTCGTGGGCCATTTTCTCATGCGCTGCACCGACCACTTCCCCCTGACGCCGGATCTGGCGAACTTCTACTTCGGCGGGAGCTCCTCGGACCAGGTGATCACCCTGGGGGGGGTCACGTCCGACGGCGAGGACGCGGTAAACGACATGACCTACATCTTCCTGAAGGCCACGGAGATGCTGTCACTGCGGGATCCCAACATGAACGCCCGGTTCCACCCCGGCGTGAACAGCGACGTCTACCTGAGGCGTCTCTGCGAGGTGAACCTCATCACCGCCGCGACCCCGTCGATGCATAACGACAGAGCCATGTTCGCCGCCCTGGAGCCCATGGGCTACGACATCAGGGACATCCGCGACTGGTCCGCCACCGGCTGCGTGGAGCCCACCCTCTGCGGCAAGCACATCGGCCACACCAACATGCAGATGATGAACATGGTGGCGGCGCTGGAGATGGCACTCCACGACGGCCGGCACCCCCTGACCGACTGGAAGCTGGGCCCGGACACGGGTGATCCGGCAGGGGACGACTTCAAGAGCTTCGACGAGTTCTTCGATGCCTTCACGAAACAGTTCGCCTTCCTGATTGACAGATCCATCGAGTACAATCACATGCTGGCCGAGGCGCACCAGTACCTACGCCCCACGCCGCTCCTCTCCTCCCTCATCGGGGGATGCATCGAGAAGGGGCGGGACGTCACGAAGGGGGGCGCCATCTACAACAGCTCCGGCACCGCAATCGTGGGCCTGGCGGACGTCACCGATTCCCTCATGGCCATCAAGAAGCTGGTCTTCGAGGAGGGGAAGGTTGCCTTCGCCGACCTGAAAAGGGCCGTGGACGAGAACTTCGCCGGCGACCCGGCGCTGCTTGCCCTGGTGCGGAACCGGGTGCCCCTCTTCGGTTCCGGGAACGACGAGGCGGTGGCCATGGCCAACCGGATCACGAAATGGGCCCACGACTACTACGGGGCCATCCCCCATTACCGCGGCGGGAAATACACCACCGGTTTCTGGACCATGTCGCAGCACGTGGTCTTCGGCACCCTCTCCGGCGCGCTCCCCTCGGGGCGCTTGGCGGGCAAGCCATTCACGCCGGGACTCACCCCCCAGCCCACGGCATCGAAGAACCTTCTGGACAACATCCGCGATGTTGCCAGGCTCGACCCGGTGAACCTGAACAACAACATCGCCTTCAACGTGAAGGTGGTCCCCTCCCCCTCGGACAGCCATGAAAAGACGGTGCATGACATGTTTTCCTACGTGAAGACCTACTTCGAGCTCGGGGGGATGCAGATGCAGATGAACGCCGTCACCTCCGCCACCCTCAGGGACGCCATGGCGCATCCGGAAAACTACCGGAACCTCATCGTCCGCATCTCCGGCTACAACGCCTACTTTGTCACGCTGAACAGGGACATGCAGCTGGAGCTGATCGAGCGGGCCGAGTACCGGATATGAGGGAGCCCCTGCTACTGGAGATCCGGGGCAACTCCCTGGACGACGGGCCCGGCATCCGCTCCGTGGTCTTCTTCAAGGGATGCCCCCTCTCATGTGCCTGGTGCCACAATCCCGAGAGCAAGCGAGCTGAGCCCGAGCTCGCCTTCGACGCCGAGCGGTGCGTCGGCTGCGACGCCTGCCTCGCCGCCTGCCCGGAAAAGGCGCTGTCGCGGAAGCGGCACGGCTTCATCGACCGCGCCCGCTGCACCCTCTGCTTCCGCTGTGCCGATGCATGCCCCTCCGGCGCCCTGGCCCGCGTGGGCCGCGTGATGACCGTGGAGGAGGCGGCCATGGCGGTGATGAAGGACAAGCCCTTCTTCGACACCTCCGGGGGGGGGGTCACCCTCTCAGGGGGGGAGCCGACCCTCTTCATGGAGTACGCCGGGGCGCTGCTGCGGCTGCTGAAGGGACAGGGGGTACGCACCCTCCTGGAGACCTGTGGCCTCTTCGACATGGCGAGATTCAGGGAGACGATGCTCCACTCTCTCGACGAGATCTACTTCGACATCAAGCTCATCGACGAGGCGGCCCACAGGAGATACACCGGCGCATCCAACGTACAGATCCTGGAGAATCTCCTCTTGCTCCTTGAGGAGACCGGCGGCACCGCCGTCTCGGTCCTCCCCCGGACCCCCCTGGTGCCGGGCATCACCGACACAGAGGAGAACCTGTCCGGCATCGCCGGCCTTCTCGCGGCACACGGCGTCCGCCGGGCATCACTCATGAGCTACAATCCCCTGTGGCACCAGAAGGCTGAGATGGTGGGGGCCGATGACCCCTTCGGGAAGAAGGGGCCGATGCATGAATGGATGGAAGCCGGCAGCCTGCGCCGCTGCCGCGACATATTCGCGCGGGCAGGGATCGAGGTGTAAATAGTGGTTGCCTTTTCGCCGCGGTGATGGCCTGTTCGGTAGTGCATCCCATATACGCATCACAGCATGATGTTCCACAGGACGGCGGACGCACCGTGACCGCCCGTGCATAGAGGAACGATAACTTCTGGTAGAGGAGGGGAATCCATGGAAGAAAAGAATCTCATACTGGCGGTCGATGTGGGCACCACGGAGACCAAGGCGGTGATCGTGGCTCCTGACGGGTACATCGATTCGCGCCAGATGTCCTGTACCCTCTCCTACCCGGAGGGCGCCTGCGTCGAGCAGTCCCCGGACGACCTGGCCAACGCGGTCTACGGCACCAGCAGGGAGGTGCTGGCGGCGCATCCAGAATGCCTGCCAAGGCTCGCCGGCATAACCTTCACCAGCCAGATGCAAAACACCATCCCCCTGGGAGGCGACGGCAGGCCCCTCATGAACGCCATGTCGTGGATGGACCAGCGCGCCGCCTGCTTCGTCAATGAGGAGATGTTCAGGGGGCTCGTGAAGATCGAGGGATACCCGGTCTCCAAGCTCCTCAAGTTCCTGCGGATCACCGGCGGCATGCCGGGAAAGACGGGCAAGGACACGGTGTGCAAAATCGCCTGGCTGAGGAAGCACAGGCCGGAGCTGTACGAGGCGACGCACAGGTTTTTGGACGTGAAGGACTACGCCGTCTTTCTCGCCACGGGAAACTTCGTGACCTCCTACGACATGGCGTACGTCACCTGGCTCATGAACACCAGCAGCTCCGACCAGGGGAAATGGCACTGGTCCGGCAGGATCCACCGAATGTTCGGGCTTGACCCGGGGAAGATGCCGGAGCTCAGGGCCTCCACCGCCGTGGTGGGGAAGGTGACCGAGGAATTCTCAGGCAGGACCGGGGTTCCCGCGGGCCTTCCGGTGGTGAACGGGTCCGGCGACCTTCTCACCTCCGCCATCGGTTCCGGAGCCATCCAGATGGGGCGCATCCACGTGAACATCGGCACCGCCGGATGGGTGGCAACGCACCACCCGAAGAAGGCGATCGACACCGCCCACTACGTCGGCACCACGGCAGCGGGGATACCGGGGATCTTCCTGGTGGTGAGCAAGCAGGAGACACTGGGTGCCACTCTGGACTGGGTCAAGGGGATACTCTACCCGGAGCGGTTCACGAAGGGGATGTCCGCTGGCGATGTCTATGCCGACCTGGACCGGGAGGCGGCACAGTCGCCCCCGGGGGCGCACACTACCATCATCACCCCCTGGCTCTTCGGCGAGCGGTCCCCCATCAACAATCCCTACCTGCGGGGGCAGATCTTCAACATCGGCATGAACACCGTGAGGGCCGACCTGCTGCGCGCGGCCATGGAGGGGGTGGCCTTCAACATCCGCTGGGGGATGGAGTTCGTGGAGCGGCTGTCGCTGAAAAAGTCACGGCCCGAAACCAGGGAGATCAGGCTGATCGGCGGCGCATCCAAGAGCGAAATCTGGTGCCGCATCTTCGCCGACGTTTTCCAGCGTCCCGTGGTGCAGATGATGAATCCTCAGATGGCCTGCGCCCTGGGCGCCGCCACCATCGGGATGGTATCGCTGGGAATCTACCGTGACTTCACCGACGTCGAGAGGATGCTCAAGAAGGGGAACACCTACGAGCCGGACCCGGGCAACGAAGCCGTCTACGACAGGCTCTTCGGGCATTACAAGGCGCTCTACGCGAACAACAAAAAGGACTTCAACAAAATCAACCGTTAAAAGAGAAGGGACATGAAACGCTTCATCGACACTCACCGGGACGAGCAGTTCGACCTCATCGTCATCGGCGGCGGGATCACCGGCGCCGCCGTGGCCTACGACGCGGCCGGCAGGGGACTCTCCGTGGCACTTCTGGAGAAGAGCGATTTCGGCTGCGCCACCTCGGCGGCCACCTCGAAGTTCATCCACGGCGGGCTCCGGTATCTCAAGACCTACGAGTTCGGGCTGGTGAGGGAATCGCTCCGGGAGCGGAGGATCATGGAGAACATCGCCCCGAACTTCGTCTACCCCCTCCCCTGCATGTTCACCAGTCCCTCGGCGGTGATAAAGCTGGGCCTCTACCTCTATGACATTCTGGCCTTCGACAAGGGCTTCACCTGGGACAGGAAAAAGAGGATCCCGAACCACTACACCGTATCACGGGAGCGGGTGATCCAGGAGGAGCCGAACGTGAAGCGTGATGGGCTCACCGGGGCAGGCATCTACTACGACTGCATCAGCATCTGCCCGGAGCGGCTCACCCTGGCCTTCATCAAGTCGGCGGAACGCTGGGGGGCCAGGGTTGCCAACTACGCGAGGGTGGAGAACTTCATCATGACCGGCGGGACCGTCTCCGGAGTGGTGGTGCGGGACCTAATAAAGGAAAAAATGCACTCCCTACGGGGGGCCTGCACCGTCAACTGCGCCGGCCCCTGGGCCGACGAGGTCCTGGGACTGGCCAACAGAGGTGATTCCGGCCTCGCCATCAAGCGCTCCGAGGGGATCCACCTGATCATAGACAGCCGCGTCAACAGCTATGCCGTGGGGACCATGACCAAGAACCAGCACTTCTTCCTCATCCCCTGGCGGGGTCACACCCTCATCGGCACCACGGACAAGGAGTATCCCGGCAGCCCCGACGAGTACCGTGTCGCCAGGGAGAGCATTGAGGAGCTCCTGGATCTGGTAAACGCCCATTTCGGCAACGACGGGCCCATCCGCTACAAGGACGTAAGGTACACCTACGGCGGCCTCCGCCCCCTCGTCGGCTCCGATGGCGGCGACAGCTACACCAGCACCAGGAAGTACGAGGTCATCGACCATGCCGCCGAGGGGCTCTCCGGCCTCATCACCGCCGAGGGGGGGAAGTACACCACCAGCCGCAACCTGGCGGCGCAGGTGCTGCGGGCGGTGGAGAAGCGGCTGGGGAGGAAGCCGGGCAAGTGCACTACCGCATCGAGGCGGCTGGCAGGATGCGAAATCGATGACGTGGAGGCATTCATCGAAAGGATCAAGGGGGAGAACCCGGATTTCGATCCGGTCACCATGGAATACCTGGGTAGGCACTACGGCACCGACTACGGAGGCGTGATGGCGCTGGCAATGAAGGACAAAAAACTGCGGGCGCCCCTGAACGCCGACGGCGAGATCCTGGCTCAGGTGGTCTACGCGATAGAAAGGGAGCTGGCCTTCACCCTGAGGGACATCCTCTTCAGGAGGACCGGCATCGGCACCCTGGGCCATCCGGGGAAGAAGGTCCTCGCAGCCGTGGCGGATTTGGCGGCGAAAAAGCTCAAGTGGAGCCCCTCCAGGAAGGCGAAGGAGATCAGGGATGCGGAGGAGGCCTTCAGGCTGCCGAAATAGAAAATCCACGAGGCTGAGTGGGGGGCGGTCGGCTCCCCCTCCACACGATGTCAACATCGGCGCAGAAGCCCTCTCTGCGCGCCTACCGTCCTCTCCAGCGGCATCAGGTTTTCCCCTTTAAGGCAGCGCCGGCACCTCCCCGCTCGATGCCTGCCGCCGTTATTCTTGAATATTCCCGTGGCGCCCAGGCTGCGAGTCGGATGGCAGGAGCAAACAGAAAATAGTAAGTATTCCAAGTTTGTACTTTCGTGCCTGGATCGCAATCTTGCGAGCGACTGTAGTGAAATGGACGAGCACGACCAGGTGGAAAACGCCTAAACAATCGATATTGACCTGCGGATTCTCTCGACCTATTCCGACGAAGAGGGACGAAAGTTCTGGGTGATTACCGAAGCAGACCGCAGCGTTACAAAAATGTTCTTTCCTGACGAGTATTAGCGTACAATGCAGCAAAGGCCAGTGTGAAATCGTGAAACACCGCGTAGCATATCGACACGGCAGAGTAGCGGCAACGAAGCCGGCAAGGTCCGCAAAAAATACGGATCGTGAGGTTTATATTATGATGCCAAATTTATCGAAATGATTGATTGTCCTGCCAGGCTATCGGAGCCGAGAATCTATGCCGAGATGAACGATCTGGAGCGCTGTTAAGAATCTCTTGGCGAATCATACAGCCGAGAAGAATTTGAGCGGGATATTCAGCGCGGAGTGGAGATGGCAGACCAATATGAAAAGGCGCTGAAGCCTCTTATTAATAGACTGCGAATTCCATACAAGCTATATAAATAGCCTTCATACTACCGCCTATCACCCTCTTATTGTTGACCACCTTTCCCGGCGGTACTTTTTTTACAGGCCGGTCCCTTTTACATAGATGATAAAATTTTTGTAGGTTGCGTCGTTGGAATTGACGATCACCGTGCCATTACATAATGATGCATTTTTAGGTTGGAACGTGATTGTTATTTTTGCGGCAATACAGGCACTCGGCGCTATATAGCTGGCTCCATTATTGACTATCGTATAATCTGTGGTATTGTCTGCCATGTACCCGGCCGGCCCCAGATCATTGTCGGTATCATCATTGCAGACGGTTATATCTATATCACTTGTAGATCCCACCGACGTGTCGGGGAACGTGAGAGTATCTCCATACGTGATGGTGCCACCATAATCCAGACGCATGATTGCGCAGGTATATGTATCCAGAAATGGCGCATAATACGCTGGTGATAATCCATAATCGCAGGACAACAGCAGCAATACAGACACCAGGTGAATGATCGTATGCGTCTTCATAATGCCTCTTTATTATCGTCAATATAACGCACAACACCGTGTCCGTCAAGGTAACGCATATATACTGTTATAATTTGCATAATTCATTTAACAACCGTTTTGCGTTGTATAATATCTGATCGGAAATAATGTACATATTGTCATCATATGCAGGGTATTGCAACTGTTGCACTTACCGGAATAATTATAATAATTTCTGTTTTACTATGCATTAAAGAAAATATGTACTATCCGATTATTAACAGTTATCTCACCTGAGTACACATATTCCAAATTCCACACGACAAGAGGATGATTGATACATTGAATGAGAAAGCTGATGGTATGAATTCGAGTTGGTGAAAAACGAGGGGGAATTGATGAGTAATGTTTTTTCTATGATCATGAATTTGTTATTGACAAGAAACGTAATCTTGGTTATTATACATAAATATTGTACAATATGCAATATCACTAGTAAGCTTTAAACATCAAATTGGACCGATGGAAAGCCTTGTAATGGAGAACTGAAGTATGCCATCAATATAGTAGTAACGAAGCACACTCATGAGAGATATAAAGATAGGTATCATCGGTTGCGGACAGGTTTCTCGAGTCGGTCATGGCCCGGCGATAAAAAAAGACAAGCGGGCACGCGTGGTTGCAGTTGCGGATCCTGACGAAGAAAACCGGATACATTTTACAAAGAAATTCCATGTGCCCCACTCCTATTCCGACCATCGAGACATGCTTGAGAAAGAAGACCTGGATGCAGTGGTAATCGCATCGCCTCCGTGGCTTCATTGCGCGCAATTTCAGGACTGCATACAATCGGGCCTGCACATACTGTGCGAAAAGCCGCTGGCAACCACTCTCGAAGACTGCAAGAAGATGGCCAGCCTTGCGGAGCGCCACGACAGGATCGTGCAGGCATGCCATTCGAAACGATTTGAGACCGGATTCGAGAGGATAAAGAAATTGCTCGAAAGCGGTTCGCTTGGACAGATTTACCAGACGAGCGTGTACTGGCATTATTATATACCCGACTTCACGAAGGGGCGGCTTCGACGAATTTTCGATTTTTTAAAAAAGCACGGGATGGATCTGGAGAAGAAATACGGTACGTGGCGGTATTTCGATGAAAGGGCCGGCGGGGGCGATTTTTTTGATCACGGCCCTCACTATATCGATCTGTTAAGGTTTTTCTTCGGCGAGATCGAATCGGTATATTGCACGACAAGGCGGTTCTATGAGTCGCATAAATTTGAAGATCTTGCCGTGGCGGTGTTCTCCCTCACAAACGATTCGGTTGCCGTCATGGAAAAGAGCATCATGGTCATGGGAAGGCCCAGTGGGTTTGAAAAGGGCCATATCTACGGGGAACACGCCAAGCTCGAATTCGAGGCATTTCAGGAGTATCAGCACAGACCCATGAAGCTCAAACTCTATAAGAAGTTCAATATCCTTCCGGATATTTCCACTCCCCTGTTCCTTCCCAGAGGCAAAAAACAGACCCTCTACTTCAGACAGATGAGACACTTCATCGACAGGGTGAATAACAAAACGGCCGGTAGAGACGAGGAGGGGGAACAATGGGCGGCAGGCATTGAGGATGCCATGATGGCGGTGGCATGGACACTGGCGGCGTACCGATCGGCCGCAGAGGGGAGGGAGATTCGAAGGGGGGAGCTGTTTATAAAGCAATAATTTTGTATACTATGTAATTTGCTAAGGAGGTTCTTTGTGAGATTAGGATTTTGCACAATGGGTTATCTCGATTACACGACGCTGGAAGATGCCGTGAGGAGAATCGGGAGGATGGGGTATGAAGTCGTGGACATGTGGGCGTACAGCCCCCATCTCGGTCCCGATCTATACAACAACGCCGGAGCACGCCGGAAGGTGATGGAAGTAGTAAAGGATTCCGGGCTGGAGGCAGTGGCCCTCTCGGTGAATGGAGGAGGATTGGCCCTTCACATTAATTTTTCCCATTCCATTGAGTACATCAGAAAGAAGTCCGTGGAATACTATATCGATTGCGTTGATATGGCCGCTGAAATGAAGATACCTGTCGTCAATATGATCAGCGGTCACATGATCCATGGAACGCGGCGGGAGCAGGCGTGGGAATGGAACCGTGAATGTATGGGTGAAGTCGTCAAACATGCCGGGGAAAAGGGCGTGATGATGGCGATTCACACGCTCACCTGGTGCGAATCGCGCGTGGTGGTGACGCTGGATGACGCCCTTCAAATGATGAGGGAAATCAATTCACCGAACTGCAAGGTTATGATAGATACGGCCGATCAGAACATAACCGATCCGAATCTTTCAGACGCAGTACGAAAGGCGGGAAAGGATCTCATCTACGTCCATTGCAACGACAACAACGGTGTCGGACAGGGTGACAATCACCAGCCGCCCGGACGCGGAACGGTCAACTGGAGGGCATTTCTATCCGCGCTCAAGGAAATTAACTACACCGGCGATTTAACGGTACAGGTCCATACAGGATATCCGATCGATATCGACGCCTGGGCGATCGAATCGAAAGAGTACCTCGAAACGGTATTGCGGCAGGTATAAGCGATCGTTTGTACCGCAGCATGAAATATATCCGTGCCGAAGAAGATGCGCCGGCAATATGTTCGTTTTCTGCGGTAGAATTGCCCTGATAATTGAAGGATAGAAACGCCGACGGGTGGGGGTTATGAAAAAAAGGGATAAAACAAGAATAGGCCTTATCGGTGCAGGGCATGTGTGCCGGATAGGCCACGGTCCCGCCATCAAGGCGGACGGCCGGGCATACATTGCCGCCATCAGCGATCCCGATCTTCACAACAGAACGCTCTTCGCAAAAAAGTACCGCGTCCCCGGGGTCTACGAGGACCACCGCGCGATGCTTGAAAATGAAGAGCTGGACGCTGTCGTCATATCGTCGCCGCCGTGGCTCCACGCGGTTCACGTGAAAGACGCCGCCGGCAAGGGACTTCCGATCCTGTGCGAGAAGCCGATGGCGACGAATCTGGAGGACTGTCGTGCCATAATCGAAGCCGGAAAAAAACACAACGTCTATATCCTCATGGGCCATTGCAAGCGATTTGAACCGGGACATCAGAGGATCAGGGAGCTTTTAATGAAGGGGTCCATCGGAAGGATCTTTCAGATCAATATCTTCTGGTACTTCTTCATTCCGAATCTTACCGTCGGCCCTCTTGCGAAAATCGCCGGAAAACTTAAAAAACACGGATTCGATGTGGACCGGGAGTTTGGCTTCTGGCGGTACGGCGATGTAAGGGCGGGGGGAGGCGATTTTTTCGATCACGCGCCGCACTATTTGGACATCATCCGGTTCTACGGGATGGAAATTGAGCAGGTTTCATGCGAAACCAAACGGTGCTATCCGGATATTCGCCCCTATGAGGATCTGGCGGTGGCTACATTCAAGCTTTCCAACGGCGCGATACTTCTGTATGATAAGAACATCATCTGCACCGGAAGTCCCTATGGGTTTGAACGGGGATATATTTACGGGGAAAACGGGAAGATCGCCTTCAGGGCTGCCCATGCGTATAAAAGGCGACGGATGAATGTGGGTATTTACCGACTTTTGAATATCCCCATGGACATCTACAAACCGGTCATATTTCCTTACGGCAGGAAAAAAACCATGTTTTTCCGGCAAATGAAGCACTTTATCGACAACGTACGTCATGAGAATACGATGAAAGACGGCATCAGCGGCTCATGGGGTGCGACGCCGGAAGACTCATTCCTCACCATCGCGTGGACCCTCGCATCGTACAAATCTGCCAGGGATGGGATCAAGATTACACGCGAAAATCTTTTTCGTGAAATAGATACGTTTCAAACCGATTGTCCTCATGACTGGTAAGCAGCGCCTTTTTCAGGGCTATGCGTGATGAAAATACACCTATTGAGATCAGAGTTGGAGTATTACGCAACAGCAAAATCAACCAGAGCCGGATCCGTTGGAAAGGCATGATGGCATATTTCAGAAAGGGTGACAGTTAAAATTGTACCTATCCCAAACATCGGTACAGGGAACAATCCCATAATTGTACCTCGCCGTGTGCGACTGCAAGGCCGAGCTGAAGGGGGGACCGTTCCCGATTACGCCTTTATGTTGATCAGGTAACCGGCTGGCTTCTGGCGGCACTATTGTTGAAGAAATGAGACAGAGATCGTTATGGTTCGGGAAACATTTACGACTGAGGGAGTGACAGAAGAGGGCCCAAGCTGCGCGAGGTCTTCAGGCTGTGATTAACGTTCTGCTGCAACGATAATCCAAAACAAGGAAACAAAGCCATGGAAAACACACCGTCAAAATTATCTCTCAAGACCAAACTCGGTTTCGGAGTCTGCGACCTCGGCGGGAACCTTTTCTTCACGGTCACCGCTTTCGTACTGATGAATTATCTCACCGATACGGTGGGGCTCGCCGCGGGCCTCGCGGGCACCGCCCTCATGATCGGCAGGATATGGGACGCCTTCTACGATCCCATCATCGGGTTCATATCCGACCGTACCAAAAGCACGATGGGGCGCCGCAGGCCGTTCCTCCTTGCCGGCTCTATCCCCCTCTTCATAATCATGGCATTAATGTTTCTCAATCCGGCGATGTTCATGGGAGGAGATTGGCAGAGCGCCGCGAACCAGACATTCCTGTTCGTGTGGACGCTGACGATATACATCCTGCTCTGCACCGCGTACTCGACGGTCAACATCCCCTACAACTCCATGGTGCCCGAGCTGACACAGGACTTCCATGAGCGAACCAATCTCAACGGGTTCCGCTTCGGGTTCGCGGCGATCGGGACGCTCCTGGGAGCCGGCCTGGCCCTCCCCCTCGTCGGGATGTTCGCGGACAAGAACATCGGGTTCGCCGCCCTGGGCGCAATCTTCGGCGGCGCCATGATGATCACCGCCCTGCTGACCGTCATTGCGATACGGGAACCGGCCCGTCTTCGGCCCGCAGAATCGATGGGAATATTGAAGACCTACCGCTCGGTCTTCAACAACAAGCCGTACCTTCTGATCCTTTTGACCTACGTGTTCCACATCATGGGCATAACAATTCTGAGCGGCATCGCCATCTATTATTTCAAGTACATACTCAATGACGTCGAAGCGACCAATATAGCGCTGCCCATCCTGATTATCACCGCGCTGGCAATGATTCCGGTGAGCGTCATCCTCTCGAAGAAAATCGGCAAGAAGCTCGTCTACGCGATCGGTCTTCTCATAAAAGCTGTGGCGCTCATAATCATCTTTTTCCTGGGTCACGTGTACGGCACCAATTTCATGTTCGGTATGATGCTTTTCACCGGGATCGGGTTCGGCTTCACCTATGCCCTCCCCTTCGCGATAGTCCCCGACGCGATCGAGTACGACTACCTCCAGACCGGCGAACGCCGGGAGGGGGCCTTCTACAGCATCTGGACCTGGGGGTTCAAGATCGGCCAGGCCCTTGCCATTTTCGTCATGGGATGGATCCTCAGCTTCTCCGGATACATCGAGAACGCAGTACAGACGCCCTCCGCGCAGTATGGCATCCGCCTCTTCCTCGGGCCGATACCGGCCGCCATATTCGTCGCGGGTGCACTGGTTCTTTACTTCTATCCCATCAACGAGGAGAGATACCGTGATATACTCCGTCAGATCAAGGATATGGAAGACAAAAAGCAGACGAACTAGATCGGGATTACCGGATGTGTTTCAACCGATGCTTGCCCCCATGAGAATACGCAACATATGCAATACTATTGTATTTCGGTATCGCGATGAATCTTGTACGGCTCACCGATATCCTGCCGTACCGAATCAACGGTCTGTTCCATCCGGTAGTCATTGGCATGAATCTCACCTCCGCGAAGGAGTGTCTCGCGTGGATCGATTTTCCTCAGATCCGCTATGGCGAATCTCATATCACTCCTGTCTCCAACCTCGGTTTTTCATTCCCGTCCCCGTTCGACTGAACGTCTTTATTTTCAAGCCTGAAGCCGAAGGCAAATCCGATCCCCCAGGTATCCACCGATCCCCTGAAAAGCCTCATTGAATCATAGTGATTGTACACCGTGTAGAACTGAATGAATAGGCCGTTCTGAAGGGCATCGCGCGACACCAGACCCACGGTAAAATCGATGCGCCCCCCCGGTTTGAAGATCGCCGAACGCTTGATGGCAATGGTCTCCGGTGTCCTGGCCATGTTGAAGGTCAGGCTGATGTCAACAAAACATGGTGCCCAGCGGAATTCCCTCTTTATCTCAATGAACAGGTCGGTGAAGTACCGTTTTCGGGCTATGAATTCTGCTCCGAAGCCCAGGAAGCCGAACATCTTTTCCATGCCCAGCATAACGCCGTGTTCCGCGCCCCAGTACTGGTAGTAATTGTATTTACCCACAAGGGCGCCGGCCGTCTCGCCGATCCTGTAGGTGAGAACGGACTCCGCCGCGGTAATCCGCCTGTCTCCGGGAGACCAGGTGAGAAGGGACTGCATTGAGTCGAAGAGGTAGAGCCCGAAAACCGGATGGAAGGAATTTCTCCTCCGCTCGGAGTATTCACGATACAAAGGATCGCCGGAGTAAAAATTCACCCCGTACAACTGAGGGATGTACTCAACCGGCCTCGAGTCGAAGACCGAGTTGTTCAGCTCCTCGTGGGAGTATATCCCGCTGATGTTTATCCTGGCAATCTTGAAGAGGTTGACGTCGATCCCGCAGAGAAGCTCCGTGAGGAGCCCGTATTTTACGATACCAAAATCAGTGTTCCCCTTATCGTCCCGGGCCGGAACGAGCCCGGTGGTGGTCTCGTCTACCTTTAATATTTTCCTGTCTGAACGGACGTCGTAGATGTGCAGCACCGTATAAACGGAAAAAATATCGGGCATACTGTACTTCGCGTCCAGGGAGATCAGGTAGACGTTGACCCTGGCAAGCCCCTGGTTTGTGTCTACCCGGTAACCAGGAAATATGAGGGCCTGCGGTTCCACAAGAATCTCCGTCTCGGGATCGCTCAGGAGAAGGTACTTGTTGAGGGTATTGGTGAAACGCCTCCCCTGGTCCAGCATCTCGTTTCTGTAGTAGGTGCGTGCATCGAGCGATGCCGCCGTTACAACAAAAAATGGCACCACAATGGCAATGAATAGCAGTTTTTTCATTGTAGCCTCCTGTAGATTCCTGTTCCCCTGCGGCCCAGAAGGGCCGTCACCATCTCAGGGATACGATAACAGCCCGCCGTGGCATACCCTCTCTTGGGCCAACAACGGAGGGGCAAAAGAGCGTCCCGGGGAGGATACCGCGAACACCCACCTGGAACATACGCCATTGTGTATGATTGTAGCGACTAACAGGGCATGGTACTATCTCCCGCTACGATTATCAAGTAGATTTTCTAATTCATCGTGGATCGGCGCCGCCGTCCGCCGGTGACGTCAACACGATGAGTAGTCAACGGCCTCAGGGGGGCACGTTTACCGGAGGATTCGGTGCGTTCTAAAATTTCAATTCAAGAGGAAATATCAATCGACTATTTATCCTCCCCATGTGCCACTGTGATCATGGGCAGAATCAGAACAATTATCGCAGGCGCCGCCGGCGGGATCGTACTGGGGATACTATGCTTCGCCGTCGTCGCCGCGGCGGTCACTGGGGTGCGCGAGGGTTTTCTCCACGGGTTCATCGTGCTGATCGCATCCCCCTTCTACCTGCTGCTCTATATCGTGGCGGTGGTCCATACCCTCGTCCCTGCCGGGATGATCACCGGGGCCTCGGCGGCCCTGGCGGCGATCCTACTCCGACGGCCCCTGGATCTGACCGTCCCGACCATCACGGGAATCCTCAGCGGGGGCTGGTTCGGCGCCCGCTTTACCGCGATCATGCTGGAGGGGAGGGCCTCACAGGCCGAGCTCGTCGCCGCCGGCATCGCCGGGGCGCTCACCCTCGCCCTTACAGGCGCTGCTCTCATCACGCTGCTGCGAAGAATTCAGGAAAGGGATCGAACCGGCGATTGATATCGATCCCCATGAAGGCGCCTCACCCGAATGGTGAGACACCGCACGGGAGAGAAGGCCGCTACTTCTTCATCATCGAGGGCTCCATCACCGCGCCGTTCTTCAGGAGCATGTCCTCCAGATCCTTGTTCTTGTTGAGGCGCGCGAAATGAATCGCCGAGGAGCCCGGTGGGAATCCCATGGTGATCCCCTGGACTGAGACGGGTATGCTCTTCATGGTATAGGCATTCACGTTCGCCTTCTTCTCGATGAGGACCTTCGCCACATCGGTCTTGTTGTAGAGGGCCGCCAAGATCAGTGCCGTGAGTCCCGCCTCCGTCGTCTTTGCGTTTATATCAGCACCCCTGGCGAGGAGCGTGTTCACGACGGCCAGATTTCCCTTCTCCGACGCCATGATGAGCGCGGTTGCCCCCATGTTGTTCTTCGCATTTACCACGGCCCTGTTCTTCAGGAGAAGCTGGATGATGTCAGTGTTCTCTTTTTGCGCCGCGAACATCAGGGGCGTGGTCCCGTTTTTTGATCGTGCATTCACATTCGCCCGGTACTGCAAAAGCAGCTTCATAATTTCCAGGTAACCGTTGTCCGAAGCGTACATGAGAGTGGTGAAACCTCGATCCTCAGCGGCATTGACGTTGGCCTTCGCATCCAGGAGCAGCTTCACCACCGGAAGATATCCCTTTTGCGACGCCAGGATCAGTGCCGTCTGCTGGTATTTGTCCACCGCGTTGACATCGGCCTTCCCGTGGATCAGCAGTTTCACCACCTGTTCATTGCCTTTTGTCGCGGCGTATATCAGCGGCGTTATCTTGCTGTTGGAATTTCGAGCATTCACATCGGCGCCGGCCTCTATCGCCGCCTTCACCATATCGGCGTTCCCTTCGCTTATTCCCCTGGTCATGTCGTCCACCGCATTGGCGAAGACAAGACCCGCGGTGCCCATTACCACCGTTGTTATCAAGACAATCACGGCTAAGCTCTTGTTCATCGAACGCTTCAATTAACAGAGTCTTCCGTGAGATTACTCCATTCCGGGGACACTTTCAATTGCTTTCAAGAGCCGGATGATCGAGTTGGGGAACCGTATAAAATTAGCCTGTCGATTGGACAATTGATGTTAAATAATGATTTTATCCTCATTTTAATACTTGCGTAAATCCACGATTCGGATTTCTGAGGGTCTATATGCTGATCTTGCCGCCTGAGGACAGGATCGGAATTAACGATGATTATGCATATTAATGGACCGTTGCAATTTCTCGCCACCACCGCCAGGGGGATCGAGCCGATCCTGGAGGAGGAGCTTCGCTCCCTGGGTGCCGGCAATGTCCGGCCCACCGGGGGAGGGGTCCATTTCTCCGGCACCATGGAGACGGCCCTGCGCGCCTGTCTCTGGTCCAGAACCGCCAGCCGGATCCTCCTGCCGATCAGACGGTCGCCGGTGGCGAGCGCCGGCGACATCTATGACGCAGCCGGCGAGGTTCCCTGGGAGGAGCATCTCTCGCCTGAGAGCACCATGGCGGTGACATTCAGCGGCACCGGATCGGGCATCAGCAACACCATGTTCGGCGCACAACGCGTCAAGGACGCCGTGGCGGACCGTTTCAGGCGGCTCACCGGGCGGCGCCCATCGGTGGACACGGTGGCGGCAGATTTCAGGATCCACTGCCACCTCTCCGCCGGGGAGCTGGAAATCCGCATCGACCTTTCCGGTGAGAGCCTCCACCGTCGGGGCTACCGGCTTGAGGCACGCCTGGCCCCCATGAAGGAAAACCTCGCCGCCGCCATCCTGCTGAAATCCGGATGGTCCTCCATCGCTTCCGGCGGAGGGACCTTCATCGATCCCCTCTGCGGCTCCGGCACACTGGTGATCGAGGCGGCCATGATCGCCGCCGACGCGGCCCCCGGCCTCTTCCGAATACGCTGGGGCTTTTTGGGATGGCAGGGCCATGATCGCGCCCTCTGGCAGTCGCTCATGGAGGAGGCACGATGCCGACTCGACGCCGGACTCAGGCGTTCCCCGAAATGCTTCGGCTTCGACGCCGATCCCGCGGCCATATCCGCTGCCGTTGAAAACGGCAACCGTGCGGGCATCATGGAAGTGGCGCACTTCGAGAAACGCCCGCTCTCCGCGCTGAAACCCTCCGCCCGGATGCGGCCCGGCCTGGTGCTCACGAATCCACCCTACGGCCGGCGGCTGGGAAGCGGCGATGACCTGGGACCCCTCTACGCGGAGCTGGGTGACGCGCTGAAGCGCCATTTCACCGGATGGAGCGCCTCGGTCTTCACCGGCGACCCGGAACTGGGGAAGCGCATGGGGCTCCGGGCGCACCGGACGAACTCCTATTACAACGGCGCCCTCCCCTGCCGTCTCCTGCAGTTCCGTGTGGAGGAGGAATGGTTCGTGGATCGCGAGAGGCTGGACCGGCGCGCCGCGGACATCAGGCTGGAGAAGGTCCTCGAACGGTGGGGCGACGCATTCATGAACCGCCTGAAGAGGAACCTCCGCGTCACCGGCCGTCGGGCCCGCAGGGGCGGCATCGACTGCTACCGCCTCTACGACTGGGACCTTCCGGAATACCCCCTCTGCATCGACGTCTACGGCGATGCCGTCCTGGTGCGACCGTGCGGGACGCCCGACGGCAGGGGCAGCGACAAATCGTCACGGCGCATGGAGGACGCCCTGGTGATGGTCGCCGCCGCCCTGGAGGTCGATGCTGCCGCCATTGTCGTCGCGGGCGGCGGCAGGGGCGTCAGGCGACCGGGGGCAGGAGGGGCCCTTGAGGTGCACGAAGGTGCCGGCCGCTTCACGGTGAATCTCTATGACGGCACCGGCCTCCCCCTGGAAGAGCGGTCGCTCAGGGAGACGATCGCCTCCCTGGCGACGGGGAAGCGTTTCCTGAATCTCTGCTGCGGGACCGCAACCGCCACCGTCGCCGCGGGCTTCGGCGGCGCCGCCGCCACCATGTCGGTGGAACGCGACGCCGTGGTCATCGATGCCGCACGGAGGAACATGGCGCTCAACGGGTTCACCGGCGATGCGCACCTTCTGTCGGTTGCGGAATGCATTGAGTGGATTGCATCATCCGGCGGGAGCTACGACTTGATCCTCCTGAACCTGCCGCCGCGGGAGGAACCGCGGGCGCTCATCGACGCCGCGCTCTCCCTGCTGGCCCCCGGCGGCGTTGCCCTCATCGCCGGCGGCCCTGATACCGCCGTCCCCATCCCGGAATCACACCCGGCGGTGGCGTTCGAGGACATCAGCCGCCGGCTCCTCCCCTTCGACTTCTCACGAACGCCGGACGTGTTCAGGTGCTGGCGGGTCACCCGTAGCGGGGATCCGGTCGGAATCCCCTGATGCCGCCGGGACCGTAACCGCCGCCGCTACGCCTGCAGCCGCAACCGCTGCCGGTAGGTCTTCAGTATCAGCAGGTTCCTGCTGATAAGCTCCTCCTGGTAGCGGTAGGCCATCTCGGCCCCCATGGGGACCAGCATCGACTGCGACTGGCTGCGGCATCGCTTCACCAGTACCTCCAGTCTCTCCACCATGGAACCCAGCCACAGCATCTGGCTCTCTTCGCGATGCGATTCCTGCGGCTCCAAATTTTCGATCTCTTCCGGGAGCATTGACTCCCCGAAATATTCCTTGATATCTCCCTCCAGGGATACCCGGTTGGCGTCGATGCGCCAGAGCCTGAACCTGTTCCCCAGGCCCAGCATGTTGAAGAAGACGCTCACCGCCATTGCGAGCTGCACGAGCCCGCTCACCGGTATGTAGTCCATGAGCACCGGGGCATACCGGTCCAGGACCTCTGGCCCCTGATTGTTGAAGAAATCCCTGGCGGCCGGCGATTCCGGGAGACCGGTCTGGTTGTCGGCGTTCCGGTTGTACCCCACCAGTCCGGGGAAGAGGCCGCTGAACACGCTCAACACACCCATGACCTGCGACCTGGAGGCCTTCCCGTTGCTCACGATGAGGGTATCCACCATGAGGACCCCCCTGTCCGACGAGGGAAGGTTCTTCACCGGATCGTAGAAGCCCATCCGGAGGTACCCCGATTTCAGGAAGGGGAGTCGACGGGCGACGCTCTCGCACTGTCGGAAGCTGGCGATCCGCATCCCGTACTCCCGCACCGCCCTGTCCATGAAGGAGGAGTACTCGCTGATGACGAACATCCCCAGGTCCAGCTCCCCCTTCTTTAAAAGCTCCAGCTGCTCCTCCGATCCGTGATACGAGATGGTTACCTTCAGCCCCCCCAACTGAGGTGTTTTAAAGAGGCTCTCGGCGAGGTGGGCGGTACCGCTCCCCTTTGGGCCGATGCCGATGCGCTTCCCCGAAAGCTGGCCGATGGATGAGATACTGTCGGCGCCGGGCCCCAGGAAAAAAACCGTCTCCGGCGAGGTGAGGCGCGCCACCAGCTCCATCCCCTCCTTCCAGGGGAGACCGTCCTGCACCAGCGCGAAGGCACCTCCGCAGTCGTAGGCGGCGAGCCTTTCGGTGTTGTCTATGGAACCCTCGGTGGCGACGTTCCGGATCCTCCCGTGCCCCTTGTCAGCCACCGCCGCAGCCCTCTCCACGGTCTGGTAGTAGTTGCCCGTTTTCCCCCCCGAGAAGACCGGCACGTCCAGATGCGAGAGATCGGGGAATATCTCGATGAACTGAAATGCCAGCACCACGAGAATCGCCCCCAGTAGCGCGATACCCGCGGGGAAGAGACGGTGGTCCAGGATCGATTGCCGATGCACCCCTGATTTCGATATACCGCTGTTCCCCTTTGTACTCATCTGCGACCCTCCGACTATTCGTATCGCCCGGGGCGTTTCTACCGACGCGCGCTCCGTGGCGGGACCCTCATCAGTGCAGCATGGAGCGTATCCCATTTCAACGGGTCCGTCAATTCCTTTCGCTCACCGCGTTCCGTTTTATCGCGGGGTCCGCTTCGGCGCGGACAGAGGGGTCACTCAGGCGGGCTTGCAGATCCCCAGGTACTGGCCGCAGAAGGGGCAGGCCATGCGTCCGTGCACGTCGTGGTGCTGGAGCCCCTCGCTGAAGGCCCCGCAGGAGACGTCGAACTTCATCACCTGGAAGTTCATTATCACCCTGTTCACCTGGAAAAGCGCGCTGCCGCACCTGGGGCAGGTTGGCGGCCTGAAGGTGACACAACCCCTTTCATCGACCTCTTTCTTCACGTCCATGTCGTCATATCTCCACATCTACCCGTATCAGGCCGCGCCGAGGCGCGGCCTGTCAAGGAATATTCATGCCTCCGAGCGCTCCCTAGCCGGCCAGAAACCCCAGGATACGGTCGGCGGTCTCGGCGATCACCGCATCAGCGGAGATACCTGCCTCCCCGGCCGTTGCGGCGCAGCCGCCGGCGGAACGTATCATCTCGACGTCCATGGCCTCACGGATGTCCGGCATCAGCTCCCTGGTCGCCCTCTCGATCCTGGCCCGCTCCAGGGCCACCACCCGCTCCCTGCGGTACAGCTGCAAGGCCCTTCCGGATATCTCGACGATGTCCTCGCCGCCACTGGCCAGCGGCATCATTCGCCGTCGGGGCGCATCGGCGCTCACCGGCAGGTACCCGTTGCTCTTTCTTCCCCGCACCTCGGAAAAACTGTATATCCTCATGGTCCACCTCCTTTCACTGTCGTGACATAATATATATCGGGAGAAACAGGCGTTAGCTTAATACATGTTTAGTATATTTTTCAAAAAAAATAGCTTTTTTATCATACGAAACCCTGTATCCTGACCATTGACGTTCCAGGGGTAAAAGAGATGGATGAGAAGGCACAGATATGGTATATTCGAATCATGACGACCCAGTGGACGCAGAAAAAAAATTGCCTCAAAAGCGTAAACGATGCCGATAGGTGTTTTGGGTGCGGCACCGGACAGATTCGCGATACTCTCTTCACAAATGATGCCGTATGGAACAACGCCGTCTGCCCGTCCGGGCTATCTCCCCTTTGGCCCGGGGGATGAAAACCGGGCACCTAATATACAATGGAGCAAGAACCGGATATGATCGAATACCTCAAACTCATAGGATTTTTCAACGGCTTCACCGACGAGGAGCTGGAGGAGGTGAGCCGCATCACCGATGTAATCCCCACCCGCACCATGGAGATCATCGTCAGAGAGAACGAAAACCCGAAGGGTCTGTACTTCATTGTAAAGGGGGATTTCGACGTGGTGAAGAGCATAGGAGGGAACAAATACAAGCGCCTTCAGAAGCTCAACCGCGGCGATTTCTTCGGCGAGATGTCAATCCTCAATGACGAAACGCATTCGGCCTCGGTGGTGTGCCGCAGCGCGGGAGCCCTTCTCTTCATCTCCAAGGAGGCCTTCAACGATATGAGCAACGAAAACTCGCGCTTCTCGCTGAAGATAATGAAGGAGCTGGCCACAATACTTGCCCAGCGGCTGCGGCACATGAACCTGAAATACGGGATGTCAGTGGCCCAGCTGGAATCGAGATAGTGACATCAGGTCACCGCGAAAAGACGGTGATGATTCCGCCGGGGGTGTACGTGGGTAGTATCGCCCAGGGGGCGTTCAGCGCATGCTCCTGCTCATCTCCTCGTAGAGCTGCCTGGCGAGGCCAAGGTTGGAGTTCTTCGATATCTGCAGTGCATACTCATCGTAGAGCATGTCTGTGAAGACGTCCTCGGCGAAGCCGCCGTAGAGCCAGTCACTTCGGTGGACGGTCTTGCGCATCTCCGAGAGCATCCTGGAGACGAAGAGCGATTCCATCTCCACACAGGCATTCATCAGCCGCTGCTGCTCACCCTCGCCCCTGGCGTCGCGCCGCTGTACTGTTTCCAGGGTGTTCTGGAGGGTGCTCCGGAATCCCTCGCCGCCTGCCCCGAACCTGTCGGCCACGGCCCCCTCACGCGATCTGGAGTAGCCGCTTCGCACTGCGTCCGTCATCTGGGTTATTTCACTCATCTCCCTACCTCACAATAAGGTCTGCATGGAGAGCTCCCGCATCCTTCAGCGCTTTCAGGATCGATATCATGTCCTTGGTGGTTGCCCCCACGGCGTTCATCGCCTCCACCAGATCGCTCACGCTCCCCGATTCCTTCAGGTGTGCCGCCGACACCTTCTTGCCGCTCTTGCCGATCTCCACGGTCATGCCCTCCCGGCTCACCAGGGCCTCGGATATCTTCACCTCGCCGCCGGTGACGATGGTGCCGTCCGCCTCGCTGATCACCACCTTCGCCTTGCTCGATGGGGTGATCTCTATCTTCTCAATCTCCGATATGTATTCCTGGAGCGACACCTTCTCTATGAGTGCTAGGCTGATCTTCCCCTCCCTGGTCACCTGGGGGTCAGACTTCGGGTACTTCTCCTGTATCGCCTTCACCAGGTCGTTGGCCACCGAATAGTCCCAGTTTTTCAGCACCAGGGAGATCCTGTTGTCCTTCGACACGATATCGTTGGATATCTCCCGCTCCACGATCCCCCCGTTGGTGATCACGGCGCCGGTGCGAACCTCCTTCGTCGTCCCCTTGGTTTTCTGCACCGAGAGGGGCCCCTGCGCCACCACGTAGGTGTTGTTATCCCCCCCCTTCAGCGAGGACTGCACCAGCGTCCCCCCCTCCAGTGACTTCGCGTCGCCGATGGAGGATACGTAGACCGTCACCCTGTCGCCCGACCTGGCGAAGGGGGGGAGCTTGGCGGTCACCAGCACCGCAGCGCAGTTCTTGGACGCCACGTCATCCCCCTCCATCCCGAGGTTCTTCAGCAGGTTTTTCAGGATGGTCTGGGTCATGGGGGACCTCCTGGAGTCCCCGGAACCCTGCAGCCCCACCACCAGGCCGAAACCGAAGACCTGGTTTTCCCGCAGGCCGTCGATGAAGGAGATGTCGCGTACCTTCACCGTCACCTCGGTCACTCCGGGGCCCGTGGCGCCGGCCACCAGCACCGCGGCGATGCAGGCCGGGATGAGTAGCCGCCGCATCATCTGGTAATCTCCCCGATCATCTTTTGCAGATAGTCGATTATTATCTGGTATTTTTCCTCTTCCGTGAGGGTCACGGTGGCGGCCTCCCCCTCCTTCAGTTTCTCCCGCCTGATGGGGAAACCCTCGCGCACGCCACGGATCTCGATGCTGAAATCGGCCACGTTGTTCGAGTCGATCGTCCTGCCGCGCACCAGCGCCGGGTCTACGAGTCCCGTGACGGTGATGATGCTGCTGATGCCGTTCACGTTGAAGGTCTTGCTCCCTGCTATGGCATAAGCGTTCCCGGCCGCCTTGTTCATCACCCTGGTGGCCATGGAGAAGCGGATCTTCCCCTTGGTGGCGAAGCTGGTCTTGTCGTCGCTCTTGATCTGCCGGTCCCCGGATACCTTCGGGAGGAATCCGGTGATGTTCTTGTCAGGATTCGAGGATATGGTAAAATTGTTCTTGTTGTCCACGGAGAGATCAAACTGCATCGTTGATATGTCGAGGATGTTCACCACCACCGTATCCCCCTGGCCGAGCTGCTCGCTGGTGGAGTATATGTTCTTCTCAACCCAGATCGACCTGGAGAGCGCAGCGGCCCCCCATAGAAGGATCATGATCGCCAGAGCCGGGACCCGTTTCATCATAGGCCCGACTCCACCCTGAGGGAGGAGGAGACCCTTCCGCTCACGACCTTGTTCGTATTCAGCCGCACCTGCACCTCGTCACCCTCCAGGCCGTCGCCCATGGCGACGCCGCCGATCTCCACCTTCACCCTTCCCCGGACCACTGAGTAGCGTATGCGGTCCCCCTTTCTCACCTGCATCTGATCGGCCGCCTCACGCTGCGTTCCGGCACCGTCCCTAGACAGGGCGACGCCCCCCCCGTGGACATACACGGTGCCGGAGAACCCGGATTTCACCAGATCCAGCAGCTCGCGCCGGTCGATGAAGCCGTCCTCGTAGAGGCAGGGATCGATCACCATGCTCCCCACCGACTCCCTGTCCGCATCCCTCACCTCGATGCGCGCCACGTCCCTGAGCTCCAGGACATCACCCTGCATCCGATAGCGGGGGACGGTGTAGATGGAGACCTCGGCCGCCAATCCCGCCAGGGCCGTACCGAACACGGCAACGACGGGCAGCAGGGTCCTCATGGCAGGTACTCTTCTCATCATACTCCCCTCAGCGGCGACCCCGGGCCGTTACGACCGCTTCAGACTGATGGCGGTCCCCAGCATCGAATCCGACGTCTGGATCGCCTTGGAATTCACCTCGTAGGCGCGCTGGGCCACGATCATGTTCACCATCTCCTCGACGATCTTCACATTGGACATCTCCAGGAATCCCTGATGCGTCCTCGCCATCCCCTCGATTCCCGGCTGGCCAGGGATCTCCTCGCCGGAGGCGGGTGTCGTCTTGAAGAGATTGCCGCCGATCGCCTGGAGGCCGGCGGGATTCACGAAACGGTAGATCTCCAGCTGCCCCACGTCCACTGCGTTGTCATCACCCACGACCCTCACCGTGACCCGCCCGTCCGGGCTGATGGCCAGCGACTCCATGATGAAATTTTCCGGCAGGACCAGCGGCGGCTCCAGGAGATAGCCGTTGGAGGTGACCACCTGCCTGTTGGAATCGATCTTGAAGGAACCGTCGCGGGTATAGGCGAAGGTGCCGTCGTAGAGCTGTATCTTAAAGAAGCCCTCCCCCTCCAGAGCCAGGTCGAGCTTATTGCCGGTGGCCTGGAGGCTCCCCTGCTCGAACATGCGCTGCGTCGCCGAGACGCGCACCCCGTGTCCCACCTGGATGCCGGTTGGTATCTCGGTCACCTCGGTGGCGGGGGTACCGGCCATCAGCAGTGTCTGATAGAGAAGATCCTCGAACTCCGCCCGCATCTTCTTGTATCCCGACGTATTGACGTTGGAAAGGTTGTTCGCGATGGTATCAATATTGAACTGCTGCCCCACCATGCCGGAAGCTGCCGTCCAGAGAGACCTCATCATGGCCTGTTACCCCCTCGGATTGTGTATCGCCACCCCTTTCGGGGGTCCAATGAAAATTGTTTGACTCATTGAGGCCCTTCGAGTAGGGTGTTCCATTACTCTCATATAATTTTCGGAATATCCGTGACATTACTGAATAAAAAAGGAGACCCTGCTTATGAGACGACTGGCACCGCTGACGATAACGGCTCTTCTTTTTCTGGCCATTTCCTGTGAAAGTGTCCAGAATATACAGACGCCGCCGTCACCCCAACCCACCCCCTACGAATCACTGGTGCTGAAACTGGAGCCGGGGACAAAGGAGGGAATCCATACGCTCCACTGGCCAGATGGGAGTATCATGGCCAGGGGACCGGTGAAAAGGGGAACGAAACAGGGTCCCTGGGAAATCTACTACATGGGTAGCAACGGCACCAGGATACTGGCCAGCGGGACCTATGCCGGCGACAGGAAAGAGGGCTTCTGGCAGCGGTTCAACGAGAAGGGGACGCTCACCGAGCGCATCCCGTACCGGAGGGGGATAATCGAAGGCGAACGCATCTTCTACTATCCCAGCGGCAGGGTCCAGTTCGAATACCAGTACCGCGGCAACAGGAAAAACGGCAAGGCGGGCGAATACGATGAGACGGGTTCCCCCATCGAGATCGCCTGGTACAATAACGACAAAAGGGACGGCATGTCCAACCTCTATTATCCCGATGGCAAGAAAAAGTCCATCGGAAGATACTCGGCAGGGGTGAGGAACGGCCAGTGGACGAATTACGACGAGACGGGCATACTGAAGGAGCGCGGCGATTACAGGAACGGTCATAAGAGCGGCCTGTGGAGAACCTTCGACAGGAACGGCCGCGTGGTGGAAGAGAAGCAATTCTGATCCCCTGAACCCACGCCCCCGAGGACAGAACGGATGAAAGTGATACTGATCGGACCGCCCGGTTCCGGCAAGGGGACCCAGGCGATGATGCTGAAGGAGCGATACGGCGCAGCCCACATATCCTCGGGCGAGGTGCTCAGGAGGGAGGCCGCCCGCGGCTCTGAACTGGGTTCCCGGATAGCCGTCTTCATGGCCCGCGGCGAGATAGGGCCGGTGGAGCTCATCACCGAGGCGATCCTTACCCACATCGACGAGCAGGCGCCATCGGGGTTCATCCTGGACGGCTTCCCCCGCACCCTCTACCAGGCAGAGGAGCTGGGGAAACGGCACGACATCGATGCGGCGATCTTCATCGACGTGCCCGAGACGGTGATAGTTGACAGAATACTGGGAAGGCGGACCTGCGGCGGATGCGGTGCGATCTTCCATGTCCGTACAAACCCGCCGGCCAGGGAGGGTGTGTGCGACATCTGCGGGGCGCCGCTCACGGTGCGCGGCGACGACAACGAGGAGACCGTCATGAACAGGATCCGGGTCTACAAAGATGAGACGGTGCCGCTGCTGGATTTCTACGGAGCTGCAGGCCTGCTCAGGACCGTCGACGGGAACGGCGGTGCCGACGAAATCCTCAGCCGGATAGAAGCGGCCCTGCCCCGGGCATGAAGAAGTGCTCCCCTATCCGGCGGCCATATCGGCGAGATCGAGAAGGAGCCGCTCGCTCTGCTCCCATCCCAGACACGGATCGGTGATGGAGCGGCCGAATTCGTTTTCCGCAGGGTCCTGGGAACCCTCCAGTATGTAGCTCTCGATCATGAATCCCTTCACGATCTCCCTGAGACTCCCGGATTGCTGCCGGCTCCTCATCACCTCCCACACGATCCTCGGCTGTTCCCGGTACTGCTTCGCCGAGTTTGAATGGTTCGTGTCCACGACAATCGAGGGATTCTCCAGATTGCGCTCGGTATACATGGCGTCGAGTCGCATGAGATCCTCGTAATGGTAATTGGGGATGTGGTTCCCGTACAGGTCCATGGCTCCGCGAAGCACCGCGTGGGCCAGGGGATTGCCATCGGTGGAAACCTCCCATCTGTTGTAGACAAAGACATGGCCGTGCTGCGCCGCGTAGATCGAATCGAGCATCACGCGGAAATCACCTGAGGTGGGATTTTTCATCCCCACGGGAACATCGAGGCCGCTCACCGTGAGCCGGTGCTGCTGGTTCTCAACCGACCTGGCGCCGATGGCGACATAGGAGAGTACATCGGCCAGGTAGGTATAATTCTCGGGGTAGAGCATCTCGTCCGCCGCCGGAAGGCCGGACTCGGCGAAGGCGCGCAGGTGCATCTGGCGGATCGATTTGAGCCCCAGCACCATGTCGGGTTTTTTCTGATGGTCCGGCTGGTGGAGCATCCCCTTGTAGCCCCGTCCCGTGGTCCTGGGTTTGTTCGTATATATCCTCGGGGTCAGTATCAGCGTATCCCTTACCTTCTCCTGGACCCTGGCGAGCCTTGAGACATACTCGCACACCGCATCCTCATTGTGCGCCGAGCAGGGGCCGATCAGCACCAGCAGCCTCCTGCTGCGCCCAGTCAGTATGTCGGCTATCTCCTGGTCCCGTTTCCGCTTCACCGCTTCCAGCGCCGCCGGAAGCGGCTGCGCCTGGAGGATCTCCTCGGCAGTGGGAAGCTGCCGTATGTTCGCGATGCCCATGGTTTCTCCCTCATTCCCCGGTGGGGGAATCCCCTTTCACGAAAAATAGCCGGCTGCGTTCATGAATATGCCGACGCCGTCAGAAAGCTCGGGCGGCGCCTCCCCGTGCCGGCGCATCTCCTCGCGCAACAGTGTCCAGTCGTCCCGCTGGCTGAAGAACATACCCCGCTCCGGGTGCGGCATCATCCCCATAATGCGGCCGGTGCCGTCGCATATGGAGGCGATGTCGTTGATCGATCCGTTGGGATTATGGGGGAATTCTCCCCCGGCCGGCGCTCCCGCCGGACCGACATAGCGCATGGTCACCAGCTTCCGCGCCTCGATCGTTTCGAGGATCCCCTCCGGGGCGTAGAAATTCCCCTCCCCGTGCGCCACCGGTATATGAAGCGTGCCGAGCCCCCGGGTGAACACCGAGGGCGATGCCGCCTCCACCGTCAGGTCCACCCACCGGCACTGGTATCTGTTGCTCCCGTTGTGGATGAGGGCCACCTGGGCCTCACCGATGGGGCGCTCCAGTGCCGGGAGTATCCCCAGGTGCACCATCACCTGGAAGCCGTTGCAGATCCCCAGCATCAGGGTGTCCCGCTCGATGAACCTGCGGAGTTCCTCCATCAGGTTGTTCTTTATCCTGCTGGCCAGCGCCTTGCCGCTCCCGGTGTCGTCGCCGTAGGAGAAGCCGCCGGGGAATGACACGATCTGGTACCGGTCCAGTATTGCGGGATTGTCGATAATATCGTTGATATGCATGATCACCGCCTCTGCCCCGGCGTACTCGAAGGCAAAACGGGTCTCCTCGTCGCAGTTGATTCCGTAGCCGGTAATCACCAGTGTCCTGGGTTTCGCCATGTCCCTTTCCCCGTACCGCTCCCCGTAATTTTCCCTCGCCTCAGAATCCCCGGAAACGCGACCGGTAGGATTCCGCCATCTCTTCCACCGCGGAATGAACGATTGTATTCCCCTCAAGGCCGCGGATCACGATCTCCCCGCCAGCGGATACCGTGCCGATGCGACCGCAGGGGAGATCGGCAAATATCGATTCGAAGTCCCGTGCCTGCGTTGGGGCCACGCTCACCAGTATCCGCCCCTGGCTCTCGGAGAAGAGGGCCGTGTCGTTCCGTGCCACCTGTCCCCGCGTCATACCGGCGAGCGACAGCTCGAATCCCAGCATCCCCGCCATCGAGGACTTCAGGGCCGCCACGCCCAGCCCGCCGCGCTCCACGCTGATGCTTGACGCCACCAGCCCCCGCCGCAGCGCCTCCTCCATGGCGCGGTAGAGCCTCAGGTGCAGCGCCGTATCCACCGCCGGGACCGTCCCCCCGGCGGATTCCCCGCCCTTTGACCTCTCTCCCAGGAGGGAGTGGTATTCGCTCCCGCCGCACTCGTCGCCGGTGATGCCTGTCAGATAGATGTGATCGCCGGGGCACTTGAAGTCGATGGTCTGGCAGAACCCGATATCCTCGGTGACACCGATGGAGGAGACCAGCAGCGTCGGCGGGATGGAGACCGCCACGTCTCTCCCCGACTCGTCGTACCCCCTGAAGTCGTTGAACATGCTGTCCTTCCCGGAGATAAAGGGGGTGCCGTAGGCCACGGCGGTATCGTAGCAGGCCGCCGCCGCCATCTTCAGCTGCCAGAGTCGCTCCGGTTTGCTGGAATCGCACCAGCAGAAATTGTCCAGGATCGCCAGCCGGTCCATTGGGCAGCCCGCGGCGACGGCGTTCCGTACCGCCGTGTCGATGGAGCAGGCGGCCATCCGGTAGGGGTCGATATCGCTGTAGAGGGGATAGATCCCCTGCGAAAGAACCACGCCCCGCCTGGAGGAGAGCACCGGGCATATCACTGTGGCGTTGCCGTTCACCTTCCCCCTCCCCTGGAGGGGTTTTATGACCACGCCCGCCTGAACTTCGTGATCGTACTGAGTCGATATGAACTCGTAGCTGGCGATGTTGAGCCGCCCGGCCATCTCCCGCAGCACGCCGGCCATGTCCGACGGTTCGGGAAACGCAACCGGTCTGATTCTCTTCTCGGGCATCTTGGTCATGAGGCTCTTTCTGGGGAGGCCGTCGTGCAGGAAGCCCAGGTCCAAGTCAAAAACCATCTCCCCGTGGTACCGCACGATTCCCCTGCCGGAGGAGGTGAAGCGCCCGATCACCGTGGCCTCAACCCCGCGCCTTGCCATGAGGTCGATGAAATCATCGAGCCTGTCCTCCGGCACCGAGATGGTCATGCGCTCCTGCGATTCGCTCACCCAGATCTGCCATGGTGAGAGTCCCGGGTATTTCAGGGGCACCCTTTCCAAGTCCACCTCGAACCCCCCGCACTCCCGCGCCATCTCCGCCACCGAGCAGGAAAGTCCCCCCGCGCCGTTGTCGGTAATGGAATTGTAGAGCCCCAGGTCCCTCGCCTCCTTCACGATGGCGTCGGAGAGCTTCTTCTGCGTGATGGGGTCGCCGATCTGTACCGCCGTCGCCGGGCTGCCCGATGAGAGGGCCTCGGAGGAGAAGGTCGCGCCGTGGATGCCGTCACGCCCCACCCTGCCGCCCACCATGACAATGCAGTCGCCGTCCACGGCGCTTTTCTCCACCGACGATTTCCCCTGCACCGTCTTCGGAATGATGCCCACGGTGCCCACGAAAACCAGCGGCTTCCCCTTGTATCGCTCGTCGAAATAGACGAAGCCCTGCGGTGTCGGAATACCGGAGGTGTTTCCCCCCACGTTCACGCCGTGGATCACTCCCTCCATGATTCTCCTGGGGGAGAGGAGCCGCTGTGTCCTGGCGCCGTCGCGATAGAGCGGACGGTCGTCTCCCGGATCGGCGAAGCAGAAGCCGTAGCGGTTGGCCACCGGCTTCGCCGCCAGGCCGAAGCCGATGGTGTCGCGGTTCACCCCCACAATACCGGTGATGGCGCCGCCGAAGGGGTCAAGCGCGCTTGGGCTATTGTGGGTCTCCACCTTGTCGGTGACGATGAAGTCGTCGTCGAACTCGATCCCCCCGGAATTGTCCTTGAACACCGAGAAACAGAAATCCCGGTCACCCCGGTCCCTCCGGATCTTCTCTGTGGCGCTTCTTATGTAACGCCTGAAAATTCCCTCGCCGTCTCCGTCGATCTCCGCGGCAAAGATGGTATGCTTGCAGTGCTCGCTCCAGGTCTGGGCGATGGATTCGAGCTCGATATCGGTGGGCTTGCGTTTCTCCTTCTGGAAGTAGTCCCGTATGACCGCCATTGAGGCCATGTCAAGCGCCAGGGGACCGCGGCGGATCCCGTCCTCCCCGGCGATCCCCTCTCTGGCGATCGCCATGAGCTCCTCGGTTTCCACGTCAAGATCGACGATGTCCGCGGTGGGTTTCTCATGCAGGTCCACCAGGGGGACGGCGTTCCCCATGCCGCCGCTCTTCCGGTATTCACCCGCGGAGAGGATCTTCATCCTCTGTATCAGCGGATTGTGGAGCTCGTAGCCTATGGATTCCACATCGGCATCGGAAAGATCCCCTCCGAAAAAATAGGTGGTGGAGGAGAAGACCGATTTCTCGATGTCCAGCGGACGCTTCAGCAGATCCTCGATGGATTCGCGTACCGTGTGGGACACGTTGTCGGTCACCCCGGGGAGATAGCCGATCTCCACCGCGTGTGAGAATCCTTCTGGCAAATAGGGGGTGTTCACCAGGAATCCCTGCACCACCGGCTGCACCAGGAGCGATGCCACGGAATCCATCATGGCATCGGGGATCTCGGCGTCTATCAGGTAGTTATCGGTGATGCAGACCGATTCCACCCCGAATCCCTGTCTCAGGAGCCGTTCCCTGACGACATCGCACCGTGCGTCGGCGATTGTTGCGAAAACCTCTACCCTGAACCGCGCCTCCCTCATTCTCCCTCCCCTGAATAATGGAGATGTGCTAAAAGAGGTAATGGAAATTGTCCAGAATTTTTCTCGACCCGCGGCGTATTTTACACGGATGTAAAACTGTCCGGATCAAATGAAAAGCGCGGCAACCTCTCCCGGTTGCCGCGCCCCTGCGATTCCCTCGATTTCCTGCGTGATCAGTCGAGATCCGGCGGATACATGCTCTCGATCTCTTTTGCGTATTTCGCGTTGATCACCTTGCGCTTCACCTTCTGGGTCGGGGTGAGCTCCTCGGTGGCCTGGGTCCACTCGGCGTTCAGCAGCCTGAACTTCCGTATCTGCTCCACCCTGGCGTACTGTTTTGTGTACTTGGCGATCTCCTCCTCGATGATCTTGTTCACCTCAGGCTTGGTTATCAGGTCGTCCCTGCTTGTAAAGGCGACGCCGTTCTGTTTGGCCCATTTCTCCAGCGCGACAAAATCCGGGACCACCAGGGCAGAGAGGTATTTCCTCCTGTCGCCGATGACCGCCACCTGCTCGATGAACTTCGAGGTCTTCAGGCTGTTCTCGATGTTCTGCGGTGATATGTTCTTGCCGCCGGCGGTGATGATCAGGTCCTTGAGTCTGCCGGTAATGGTGACATAGCCGTCCTCGTCGATGGTGGCGATGTCGCCGGTCCTGAAATACCCGTCCTTGGTGAAGACCTCCTTGGTGGCCTTCGGGTTTTTCCAGTATCCCTTCATGACCTGGGGCCCCTTGATCAGGAGCTCCCCGTCCTCGCCGATCTTTACCTTCGTCTTCGGGATGGGGGGCCCCACGGTCCCCACCTTGATCCTGCCGGGCCTGTTGTAGTTGGTCACCGGCGTAGTCTCGGTGAGGCCGAACCCCTCGAGGATCGTTATACCCATGCCGAGGAAAAACTCCGCATCGGATACGGACAGCGGGCCGCCGCCCGATATGGCGAATTTCATCTTGTCAAGACCCAGGGTCGCTTTCAGTTTGGAGAAGACCAGCTTGTCCGCCAGGGCGAATTTCTTCGCGAAGAGACCGGTGCGCGGCTTGTTCTGGCACTGATACGGGAGGTTCCTGGAGGCCTGGTTCATGGCGAAATTGAAGATCTTCTTCTTGATCCCCGGCGCGTCCGCCATCTTCGCCAGGATACCGGCGTGCACCTTCTCGTAGATCCTCGGAACGCTCACCAGAATGGTGGGACGCACCTCCTGGAAGTTCTCCATCAGCTTCGACACGTCCTCCGCGAAGGCCGTCTTGGAGCCGAAGTATATTGCCGCATACTCTCCCACGGTCCTTTCCAGCGAATGGGAGAGCGGGAGAAAGGACATGAATATGTCGTCCTTCGTGAATAGTTCCATGATGTCCTGCGTGGTGAGGACCATGTCCTGGACGAAGTTGTCGTGGGTCAGCATAACGCCCTTGGGATTCCCGGTGGTCCCGGACGTGTAGATGAGGGTTGCCAGATCCCCCGGCTTGATGGAATTCAGCCTCTTCTCGAATTCATTTTTCCGTTTGAATTTCTGGCCGATCTCATAGCACTGTTTAACCGTGAGCACCCCTTTGGGGGGCTTCTGGAGCTCGTCAAAGACGATGACCTCTTTGACCCTTTTGGCCTTCTTCTTAGCCTGGAGCACCTTGTCCATGTGATCCTTGGTGCCCGCAAAGCAGAGCCTCGATTCGGAGTTCTGCAGCACGTATTCCGCCTCCTCCGCGGAATTGGTGGCGTAGATGGGAACGTTTATCGCACCGATGGATGTAATCGCCAGGTCGGCGACCCACCACTCGTATCTGTTCGGTGAAAAAAGCCCTACCCTGTCACCTTTCTTTACGCCTATGGAAAGAAGATAGTATGCCAGGTCGCGGACCATCGTGTTCATCTCGTTCCAGCTGAGATTGACCCATTTCCCGCCTGTTTTATACATCACGCAGGTTCTATCACCCAGCTCGGCGACCCTATTTTGAAAAATAGCGGCCATCGATGATTCTTTAAACTTAGCCATCGTAACCTCCCAGTGACTGATAATGAGTTTGTATTATCATAAAAATGTAAGCTTATTTTTTTTTACACCAGTCAATCGAGACTGTCAATTCATTAATTCAAATCATGAACGGAAAAAGACGATGAGGCTCACTTAACCGAGACCTTCTCGCCTGCCATGACGGCGGCCCCTATGGCGCCGTTGAGCTGCGCGGTATCCAGTACCCGTATGGGAACGTGGAGCTTCCCCTCCATGGCCCTGACGATTCCCCCGTTCAGCGCCACGCCGCCGGTCATCACCACCGGCTCGACGCAGCCCACCCTGCCCGCAAGGGATGCCACCCTTGCCGCCACGGAATCGTGAATCCCCGCGATGATGTTTTCGCGGCTCTCCCCCTTGGAAATGAGGGAGATCACCTCGGATTCGGCGAAAACGGTACATGTACTGCTGATGCGCGCCGGGGCGACGGCCTCCAGTGACATCTCTTCGAACTCGTCAAGGCTCACCTCCAGCACCCTGGCCATCACCTCAAGAAATCTGCCGGTCCCGGCCGCGCACTTGTCGTTCATGGCGAAGTTCGCCACCTTCCCCCGCTCGTCCACGAGGATCACCTTGCTGTCCTGGCCGCCGATGTCGATGACGGTGCGCACTCCCGGCAGCGAGAAGACCGCTCCCGCGGCATGGCAGATGATTTCCGTCATTATTCTGTCCGCGAAGGGGACCTGGTTCCTGCCGTAGCCGGTGGCGACGATATTCCCCACGTCCTCCTGCGAAATACCCGCCTCCTCCAGAAGATCCTCGAAGATTTTCTGCCCCGCCTTTTCCGCGTTGTACCCGGTAAAATTGATGCGCGTCGCCAGCAGGCGGTCCCCGTCAATAAGGGCCCCCTTGGTCATGATCGATCCGATATCAATACCAGCCGCAATCATATCACACCGCACTGGACCCGCCGTCCACCATCAGGGTCTGACCCGTGATGAAATCGGCCCCCTCCGAGGTCAGGAAGAGCACCGGATTGACCACGTCCATGGGATCGGCGATCCGTCCCAGGGGAATCCTGCTCACCACCGCCTTCTGGATCTCCTCATTGGACCAGAAGGGTTTGCTGAAGTCCGTCTTCACCATCGAGGGGGCCACCGCGTTCACCTGTATATTGAAGGGGGCCAACTCAGCCGCCAGCACCTTGGTGAGCATCTCGACGCCGGCCTTCGCCACGCCGTAGATACCCATGGCGGGCGAGGCCCTGTGGCCGGCGATCGATGAAATGCTCACGATTTTCCCCCTCTTCTGGCCCTTCATCACCGCAGCCGCCTTCCGAGAACACAGGAACGTGCCGGTAAGGTTCGTTTCTATGATCTTCTGCCACAATGAGGGTTCCGTGTCGGCGACCGAGGGGGTCACCAGATTCATTCCTACGTTGTTTATCAGGATATCAATCCTTCCGAAGCGCTTCACCGTTTCATCGATGAATGCGCTGACGTCCTCTTCCTTTGCTATATGCGCCGTCATGGCAAGGAGACTGTCGCCAGCCCCGCCCAGCTGCGCCGCGGCCTGGTCGAGGCTCTCCCTCTTTCTCGCACAGAGAGCCACCTTCGCCCCCTCGGCCATGAGGGCTCTGGCCAGCTCGAGGCCGATCCCCCTGCTGCCGCCGGTGACAACCGCGACCTTGTCCTTCAAACCGTACTGCATCCCGCTCACCTCTATCCTCCTGCGATTAATCGATGCTCCCCGCACAATTGTCCGGCCTGAGGCGACAGACCGCCCTCACCGTTACCCCACGGCACCGCCTCGTAATACTATCGTGTATTCATTGTATGCCGGTCATGCCAGCGGTACTGTTGACAGATTCCATGGTAATTCTACTACAGGCGTCTTTTCTGTCAACATGAATATCTCGTCAATGCCTTCAACCTGGTCGAAAATACTTGACAGAGGCGATGTGTGATAGACTCAATTACCCCATACTGGAGGATACCCTCGCGTGACATCGGGAAGAGTGAAAAAAACAGCCGGCTCTATCACCTACGGGTCCGGCGATGGATCTACCGACATTGCGGCACCGGCGCCGCACCAGGCGGCGCTGCCCCCGGACGAGGACATCGACGAAGAGGCGACGGCGCGCGGCGACATTCCCATGTCGCTGGTGGACCACCTGGAGGAGCTCAGACGGCGCTCGATCGTCTGCATCGTGGTCATACTTCTGCTGGCCGTGGCCGGCTTCGTGTTCTCCGACCAGTTGATCGCCTTCGTCACGGAGCCGATCACACGGCACGGACAGACGCTCAACATCTTCAAGCTCGCGGGGGGCGTCATCTTCCGCATCAAGATCGCGTTCCTGTCGGCCCTCCTGCTGAGCCTCCCCCTCCTCCTTTTTCAGATATGGCGATTCGTGATGCCCGCGGTCTCCGTTCCCGCCAGGAGAATCTCCCGGGGTTCCACCGCGGTATCGGTGCTGCTGTTCTATGCCGGCATCGTCTTCGTCTTCAAGCTGCTCCTCCCCCTGGTGCTGGAGGTGCTGCTCGGCATGATCGGCAGCCAGTACGTCAGCACCATCGGTGCGGATGATTATTTGGGCTTCCTTCTCTTCCTGTGCATCGCCATGGGGCTTCTCTTCCAGTTTCCCATCGCGGTGATGCTCCTCACCAGGATCGGCATTGTGACCCCCTATCTTCTTAGATCGAAGCGCAAGTATTCATACATACTCCTCTGGATCGTCGCCGCGCTGATCACACCCCAGGACCTGTTATCGCAGGTCATCGTCGCCATACCCCTCATGTTGCTGTACGAATCGGCGATCATCATCTCAAGAATCGTCCTGATCCGTCAAAAGAAACGGGAACTGGCCGCAAAAACTCTTGACGCCCGCTGATATTTCCTGTACCTGAAGGGTACGGCCATGCGCCTTCAGTCATGACTGAATCTTGTTGCGGGGTGTATCATTATGGCAATCAAGTACCTTAAAGACCTCACGCTGAAGGGGAAACGGGTGATGATTCGTGCCGATTTCAACGTTCCGTACGACGGGGACATGAATATCACCGATGACACCAGGATCCGTGAAACGATCCCCACCATACAGTACTGCGTCGAGCATCAGGCTGCGATCATCGTCGTCTCGCACCTGGGACGTCCCAAGGGTAAATACGTACCCGAGATGAGCCTGAAGCCCGTATCGAAGCGGCTTTCGGAGCTCATGAAGAGGGAAATCCTCTTTATCGAGGAGGAGGTGGGGGATGCCGCCGCGGCCGCCCTGAAGTCCCTGAAGCCGGGGGAGGTGGCGCTGATGGAAAATATCAGGTTCTGCGCCGGCGAGGAGAAAAACGACCCTGAGCTGGGGAAAGCGCTGGCTTCCCTGGCCGATGTATTCGTAAACGACGCATTCGCAGCGGCACACCGCGGCCATTCGTCGAACGACGCGATCACTCACTATGTCAAGGAATGCGCGGCAGGGTTTCTCCTGGAGAACGAGA
Organism: Spirochaetota bacterium; assembly: GCA_016929135.1. GTDB lineage: Bacteria > Spirochaetota > UBA4802 > UBA4802 > UBA5550 > JAFGJK01. The sequence goes on from JAFGJK010000069.1 coordinate 44,890, forward strand.
TTGAGTACTTCAAGAAGGCCATGGACAAACCGAAGCGGCCTCTCTGCGCGGTTATCGGCGGCGCCAAGGTATCGACAAAGATCGACGCGATGAAGAACATTCTGACCAAGGTGGACTATCTCCTTATCGGCGGGGGAATGGCCTTCACCTTCCTCAAGGCCAAGGGACTCCCGGTGGGAAAATCGCTCCTGGAGGAGGATCTGCTGGATACCGCCAGGGAGATCATGGCAGAGGCCGAGCTGAAAAAGGTGAAGCTGCTCCTTCCCGTGGACACCGTGGCCGCGCAGGAGTTCGAAAACGACTCACCATCAAGCGTCGTGCCGGTAGACGAGCATCCCGAATCGATGATCGGCCTTGACATCGGCCCGGAAACAATAAAAATCTTTACACAGGCCATCACCGAGTGCAAGACGGTGATCTGGAACGGTCCGCTGGGGGCATTCGAGATGCCGAACTTCGCCCGCGGCACCCTGGAGGTTGGCAGGGCCATCGCCGCATCGGGCGCCATGAGCATCATCGGGGGCGGTGACAGCGTCGCCGCGGTGAATCAGGCGGGCCTGGCAGACAAGATGTCCTATATCTCCACCGGCGGCGGCGCCTTCCTCGAGCTCCTGGAGGGGAAAAAGCTCCCCGCCATCGTCGCCCTGGACAAATAGATATCAAGCCACCCGTTAAAAAAAAGAAGGGCTGCCATTCCGGCAGCCCTTCCCGTTGTGCCATTATCCGTAACAGCTATTTTTTCTCCTCCTGGTCCCGCCTGATGTTGATCTGCGCGATTCCCAGCTTCGCCAGCGGGATCGAGTAAGGAGAACAGGAAACGTAGTTGAGGCCCGCATCCATGCAGAACTCGATATTCTCCGGATTTGCGCCGTGCTCGCCGCAGAGTCCCAGCTTGATATCGGGCCTGGAGAGCTTGCCCCTCTGAGCCGCGGTGGCGATGAGCTCCTTTACCTCGTCCTGGAGATAGCTGAAGGGGTTGTACTTCATCAGATCGTAGAGCGAATAATCGGGGAGGAAGGAGTTGATGTCGTCCCTGGAGAGCCCGTAGGTGGTCTGCGTGAGATCGTTGGTGCCGAAGCTGAAGAACTCGGCATACTGCGCGATCTTGCCGGCACCCAGCGCAGCGGCGGGAAGCTCGATCATCGTGCCGACCTTGTACTCCAGGTCGTCGATGCCGTACTCCTCCACCACCTCGTTCTTGATGTCCCGGATCCCCTTCACGGTCTTCCCTTCGATCTTCTTGCCGTTTTTCAGGAACTTGATCTCCTGCTCGCTCATGACGATGGGGATCATGATCTCCGGCTCCACATTCACCCCCTCCTTCTTGAGCATGCAGGCTGCCTCGAAGACCGCGCGGCACTGCATCTCGTAGATCTCCGGGTAGGTGACCGCGACACGGCATCCGCGATGTCCCAGCATCGGGTTCATCTCGGCCAGCTCCTCGCAGCGGGCCCTGATTTCCGCCGGCTTGATCCCCTTCGCACGGGACTGCATGTACTGGATAAACTCGCCCATGCTCTCCTCGTTCCTGGGAAGGAACTCGTGAAGCGGCGCATCCAGGAGGCGGATGGTCACCGGCAGGCCGGTCATGATCTTGAAGAGCTCGTAGAAGTCCGAACGCTGCATCGGCTGGATCGCCTTCAGGGCCTTCCTCCTCTCCTCTTCGGAATCCGCAATTATCACCTCGCGGAACTTCATGATCCTCTTCTCGTTGAAGAACATATGCTCGGTGCGGCAGAGCCCGATCCCCCTGGCGTTGAACTCCTTCGCCACGATGGCATCCTTGGGCTGGTCTCCGTTGCAGCGGGCATCGAAGTCCGTGATGAACTGCTGCGCCAGCTCAAGGAACTCGTAGAGGCCGTTTCTCTTGAAGTCAGGCTCGATGAGGCCAACCTTGTCGAGATAGAGCGTCGGCGGTTCATAATAGGGGACGTTGATGGAGATGTAATCCCCCTCCTTCACCGTCTTTCCCGCCAGGGTGAAGGTGTTCCCCCTGATCTTCATCTCCGGCTGCACCATTGCCACCTTCCCGAGGCTCCGGGCGACTACCGGCGCGTGGGATGAGAAACCGCCCTCACTGGTGATGACGCCCCTGGCCACCTCGATGGCCTTTACGTCCTCCGCGTACGATGCGGGCATTACGAGAATCAGGTTGGTGTCCCCGCCCTTCATGATGGCCTTCTTGTGCTCCTCCAGCAGCTTCGGCGTGGAGAAGAATACACGGCCGATGGCGGCGCCGGTGGATCCGGAGATGCCCCCCTTGATGCTCTTGACGTTCTTTATGGTGCTCGGGTCGATCACCGGATGCAGCAGCTCGTTCAGCTGGCTCGGCTTGATGCTCATGACGGTGAATTCCGGCGACACCACCTTTCTCTTGGTGAGGTCCAGCAGGGTCTTGATCTGGGACTGGGTCGATTTCTCGTCCACCTCACGCTGCTCCACGAGCCAGAAGTTACTGTCCTCGATGGTGAACTTGATGTTCCTGATTTCCTTGAAGTTCTCCTCCACCTTGCTGGCGATGTCGGAAAACTGGTCGAAGTACTTCTTCTCTATCTTGTTTATGGGCTTCCCCTTCCCCTCGCCGAAATCGAACTCGTTCTGGAGGAAACTCCCCTGGATCTCGGAATCTCCCGATACGATGTTCCGGGTATAGTAGCTGCCGGCGTACGAGGCGGGGCCGAAGTTGCCGTACACCATCGCCTGCACCATAATGGACAGGCTGTTGTCCACATCGATGTCGGAATCGCAGTATTTTACCGAGGCCCCCTTCAGTATCAGCCCCAGCTGATCGTAGACGTCGTCGCTGAAGGCGTCGCCGAAGTGCTTCTTGTAGGCTTCGATCGTCTTCATCACATCATCGATCGTCGCCTTCTTTCCGAGGTTCGCCTCCAGGGATTTGATCTCATCCTCCGAGGTACCGTGAATTTTTCTCGCGAAATTCCGCATCAGGAAGAGGTATTCACCGTACGCGAAGGCCTTTCCGGTGAACTGTCCGAAGCCCTCCACCGTCTTGTCGTTCATGCCGATGTTGTGGATCGAGGGAAAGTTCGGCACGTTCAGATCGGAGCTCAACACCACCTTCAGTAGGAGCGGCTTCGCGGAATCACCGTATTTCTTCTTCGTCTCCTTCTCGATCTGGGCGATCTGCGTCTTCAGGTTCTCCTTCATGTTCACCTGCGGCAGCTTCTTCGTGAGCACCGAATCGATAATGAAACCCGGCACGATGGGCAGCCCCATCATCGCCAGCTCAACGGCCCTGCGCCCCCGGATTCCGAGACGATCCCTGACCTTGTCATCAACCTGCTTCAAGTTTTTGTTAAAATATATTATGTTGTCCATACCGCATCTCCATGTTTATAATTAGAACAGATTGAGCGTTCGTCCGACGCCTATCTTCAGAAACTGCTCGAATCTGGGGCTCGCACCCTCATGCAGGTATTTCTGGAGTTTGGATACGCCCCGTATTTCCTCCCCCGCTACCTGAAAGAAGATCGAATCACCGTGCTTGACCTTTCCCCATTTGAAGAGGGCGTTGATGTCATTGATGAGCTCCCCCTCGAAGTAGATGTATACGTCGAGATCGGGAAATTTCACCTTGAAGCTCTCAACGATCTTTTTCCAGGCCTCCACGTTCCCGTTGTGGAAAAGTTCGTTGGACACCTGAACCCCGTACTTCTGGGTCATTTTCTTTTTCCCCGTCGGCATCGCCGGAGCAGCGCCCGGCGCCGCATGTGCCGCCGGGGCCGGGGCAGCGGGAGCCTTGGGCACCACTGTCTGGTCGATGAATGCCTTGTTGCTGAATACGTCCTTGCCGGAGATCATCTCTTCGATCGTTTCGATGGCCTCTTTCTCTATCTTCTTACTGTCTTCCTTCAGGAATTTCGCGTAGACGACCACAAGCTGGTCGATCATCAGCTCCCGCGCTCGCTCCCAGTGATTGATATTCTTCGGATTGATGAGCAGGATTTCGCCGCTGGGATTGAAATACACCAGTACGATATCCAGGGCTGTCCATTTTATCGTCTCTTCGACGATCTTGTTGAATTCAGAGAGGTTATTCGTCAGTGTATAGGAATCATAGCTGTAACCGAATTTATCCCTGATGATTGCGCCGACGATCGGCAGGATCTGATCGCTGTTTATGTCGCCGCTGTCCAGCGCCCCGTTTACCACATCCGCCAGATTGCGTTTGGATTCCACCTCGTCCACAGCGTCATTCACCGCGAAAAAGTGCCGCAGTGCCTTATTGAAGCTGCTTTTCGAAGCGAGTGCGAAATAGGTACTTTCCATGGTATGCACACCTCACCCTTTTTTTATTATTCTCCTCATTGCGCAATAATTTGCAAGCATTTTGTCGCCTCCATTGCACCGCATGAGAAAAAAAGAGGATGCATAGCTGCATCCTCTTTCCTGAGTTTCAATAAGCTCTTATTCTACAATTCTTTTAACCCCGAGCTCTTTTTCTTTGGCTTCGCCGAGGGGGAGAGGTTCACCGAACCCTTGACCTCTTCGCCGCCCGCAGTCTTGTACGCCGATTCGAATAGCCCTTCGGTCTCTTCCGTTTCGGAGAAGGATTGTTCGATGTCAGCCCTCATGGTCGACCGCCTTCTACTGTAGGTTGCGAACGCCGCATCGGAGAATCCCTTCGATATGCCGTAGAGGAATTCGTTGAGCACGTTTGCCATGCTCTTCATCATGTACTGTTTCCTCTTGATGGTGGTCACATCGATATCGAGCACCAGTCCGGGCTGGATATGATGGGGATTCACCTTGTATGCGAAATCGTTGAACTTCTTCTCGAGGAAGGTGATCCGCTCGTCAAGGATAACGCGCTCTACCGGGTTCTGGAATCCATGCATCCTGTCAAGAATGGCGCGGAGATATTTGAGCTTGTACTTGAGGTGCTTGCTCCTGTTCTCGTAGGTCCTGTTGTTCTGCTCGACGAAGGACCCCTCGTTGTACATCTCGCCGATCTCGTTCCACAGCGGCACGTTGGGATCGTTCTTCCTCTCCTCCACCGCCAGTCTCCACTTCTTGGACATCAGTCTCTTGTAGAGATCGTCGAAATCCTTCAGCGCGCGGAACCGCTTCTTGGACTCATAGTACGCATGCACGACATCCCACACCATCTTGATCTCTTCGGTGAAGGCGTTCATCTGCTTGTCGTACTCCTTCTTCTCTTCCCTCATCTGGTTCTGGTCGTAGAAGGCGAGCCTCATCTCATAGCGCTCATCCGGCAGCTGCGTCCTGTCAACTTCCTCGTACTCCTTGATGAGACAGATACGGGCGTTCTTCATGTTGTCGCACACCTGGTATCCCAGCTTACTGGTATCGAGGATGGAGGTGATGGAGTTGACCGCCGTGTTGTAACCCCTGTTCCTGATGTTCTCTTCGTCAATGATGAACTTGATGTTTTCCCTCAGGTTCAGCGGATCGTACTCGTCGAGGTCGATCTCGGCCCGGAGACCCTCGATCCTGTCGAGGAATTTCTTGGCCAGGATGGTATAGCGCCTCGATTTCTCGTCTTCCTTCTCATCATCAGTGAAGTTCTCGATCCTCTTGATCTTCTCGAACATCTTCTCACTGGCGGAGAGCTCGCTCTTCCCCTGGTCGACCAGCTCGTCGTTGAACTGCTGCACCTGCCTGTCGATGAGATCCTGGATGTGCTTCTGGATGGCATCCTTCAGCAGGGTCTCGACAGTCACCTGATAATGGTACATGGGGCTGATGAGCTCGCTCTCGAGGATGTTTATCGAAAGCTTCACGTCGTACACGTATTTCGGCCTCATCTCGTTGTCTTTGAAGACGCACTTGAGGATGGCGTACGCGTTCTCGCCGCGGACCAGAGCGCCCACGTCAGATTTCTGGCGGAGCAGAGAGTTGGTCTCGGTTTCGAGGTCGTTCACACCCCTCTGGATGTGGCCCTGCAGGTGACCGTACATATTCACGATGGATTTTTCAATCTCACCGGTATGGAACTTGTCCGCGCCCCCCACCTTGTCGAGGATCTCGATGATCTCCTTCGGCGTGTAGCGAGCCAGGCCCTTGGACTCTTCCTTATCAACGAAGTCCCTGACCTTCTTGATGAACTCGTCTTCCATGGTCACCGTGTAGCGGTTGAACATGTTCACATAGGTCTGATTGATATAATTGTAGAGCTTCTCCTTCAGACCGCCCATGACGTCGAGCCGAGACAGCACGTCCTCAGGGAGCTTATTCATGATTTGATTCATTACCTTATCAACGCTTTCATCCAGGATTAATCTCGCCTCAGCGACCTTGTCCCTCCCCTCCTGGGCCAGCGATTCACGGGAACCGACGGCACTGGGAATGGTGGGGTGTACCTTGTTAGGGCTTTTTGGCAATTGACTTAATGACATGAAGAAATCCTCCTTTTAAGTTCAAGAGACTCTACATTGAGTAAACGGAAATCGAATGTATGAAAAATGTAATTGATCAAAAATTTGGATTACAATAGCAGTTCACCCCTCCACTGTCAAGATTTATTTATAATATTTTTGATACCATGCCATATTTTCAATACGTCGGGATTATGACGCAAAATACTTAAAAGAATAATTCGAGGCATAGAATACATCCCCGTCTTCCAGGAATTCCCCCTCCTTCCTGTTCACGTAGGCAATCGGATAATTGGGGCTTGCCACCAGCTTCATCCTGATGCCGCTTTTATCCCTTACCGCGGCGATTTTGAAGGGTACATCCAGCTCGAAATCCCTGATATTGGGGTGGCAGCCGATACCCCTGCCGATCACCACCTCCCTGGCCGCGCGCTTGGTCAGATCGAAAGAGGTCACATAGGGATCGATTACGTTGTTTTTCCAGTACTCGATCCTCCCCTTGACCTTCTCGGCCGCCCTGCGTCGCAGGAAGATTATCAGGAGCAGCAGCAGTATCGCCCCGATGATCAACAGCGTGATCCAGAGCATCCCCGAGGAGCTCTGCTCCTCCATCTCCCGCACATCCCTCTGGAAATCCTTGCCTATGGCCTTCTCGGGATTGGTGCCCGCGTCGATCACCTTCACGTTTTTCGACACCGCCTTCAGCTCCCTCTCCAGGGACTTGCGCATGCTGGCGAGACGTTTGTCCCCCACCAGATTGCTGAAGCTAACAAAGTAAATCCACCAGTCCTTCTGCCCGAACCGGGACGCGATCTCTTTTATATCGAACCGCTTGTCCCTGCTCCCGGGAGGGGGATCGTCAAGGGCGTCCGTCATCACCACGATGACCGCCTGCCGCCCCTCGCCTGTCTTCTGGATTTCCTCGGTCTTCTTGAACACCTCGCCGAGCATCTTGTAGGTATAGGTCCATTGACCCTTTGCCTCGGTCATGGATATATATTTCTTGATAATATCGCGGTCGTTCTCATCGTCCACCAGGACCGCCGGATACATGCGGACATCGGTATCGAAGGTCATGAAGGTGACTCTGTCCCCGTCCTCAAGCTTATCGATATACTGCGCTACGCTGCGCTTGACCCTGTTGAATATGTCCTTCCCGCCGTATCCCTTCATGCTGAGGGAGGTATCCAGCACAAGGATTACGTCCTTGCTCACGCGGGCGTAGAGCCCGTCCCCCACCAGCCACTGTGCCAAGAGTGTACACATAATCGAAGATAACATTATTCTATGTATCTTTTTCAACGCACTACTCCTCTGTTGTTTTTTTATACTTAGACGGCGAAATATCGAAATGTCAAGAAGTTTATTCTATAATATTATCAATATCCCGCCGGAGGCACGAATCCCTAGAATTCTTTATACTGGACATCCTTTCTCGTATAGGCGCGGAAATCAAGATCCTTTCCCCTGCTCATCTCGAGATATTCATTCATCAGTATAAAAAACGAAAGCATCGAATCCGCTTCGGTCTGGAGGGCGATGAAGCTCCTCTTCTCCCGCCAGTTTTTCACAACGATACCGCGATTCATGATCATCAGGAGATCCATTTCATGGGCATGTTCCACACTCTTGTTTATATAAAAATTCACTATGTCGTTCTTAAGATCCACGAAGGAATACTGGCTTTCCAGGACAAGTATAAAGGCAGGTATTGGCACGATGGATTCCTCGCCGGAGGTATTGGAAAACCTGTCCACTTTTTTCACGTTTATCACCCGTTTCAGGGCGTCGTAGAGTGTATCCCTGTTCAGGTCCTGAACGACATGGAAGGTCCCGTGGATGAGCTCGCACGGCACGTGGCCGTTCATAATCTGCACGATATCCCTGCAGTACTCGCGGTAGGCTATGAAATCGGCACCCTCGGGAGAGAATCCGCTGCTGTCGATCGGTCTCATGTTGGAGAGGACGAGACTCGAAGGGATGATGCGGGACAGCTTCTCCTGAATGACCGAAAGTTCAGGTGACTTCTCCTCTCCGGCCTTCGCATGCCCTTTCCCCTTCCCCCCCCCCTTCCGGGGGGAGCCTTGGGCCGGTTTTGTACCGGAGAGAATCTCCTTTTCGAATTCGGCAAAATAATCGTATATCATCACATTCCTCTTGTATATTCTATATCATTGTAATCGATATGAACCGTGGTGAGATATCATTTATGACCGCAACGGGTGAATGCTGTCAATGATAAAAATTTGTTGCAAATAAACATGGCAATCCGTATTTTTATCTTGCCTGCGTTGTTTGTGATAGGTATTAGGATGCTTTTGAGCCTAATTCTTTAATTTAGGGATCCCAATATTTGGGGGCCAAGATCATGCTCATCAGTGAGAAGATCGGCTCTCCCGTGCGGGAACCCACCTGGTATACCAGGTTCAAAATCACTACCTACACGGCAATCGCGGGTGCCATCACACATACGTTATACCAAAGGAAGGCCCGGAACAATCTCCGGGCCCTTTTTATCCCCGGCGTTCGTGAGTCTACGCGCCAGCAAGGCGTCTGTAGGTACCGTATCGCCACCGCGCATTCTCCTCGGCAGACCTGAAGAGCGCATCGGCCGAGTCGGGGAAGGTCTTCTTCAACGAGGTGTACCTGATCTCCCCCCCCAGGTACTCCTGGAACCTGCTCCAGTCCGGCTCCTTCGAATCGAGTATGAAGGGGTTCTTCCCCTCCTTCTCCAGGAGGGGACTGTAGCGGAAGAGGTGCCAATACCCGCACTGCACCGCCAGCCTTTCCTCCTCCTGGGTTTTCCCCATCCCTGCCCGCAGTCCATGGTTGATGCAGGGGGAATAGGCGATGATGATGGAGGGACCCGGATAGGACTCGGCCTCGACGAGGGCCCTGAGGTACTGCGCATGGTTCGCTCCCATGGCCACCTGGGCAACGTAGACATACCCGTAGGTGATGGCCATCATCCCCAGGTCCTTTTTCCGTATCTTCTTCCCCGATGCCGCAAACTTCGCCACCGCAGCAGTCGGGGTCGACTTGGAGGACTGCCCGCCGGTATTGGAGTACACCTCGGTGTCCAGCACGAGCACGTTGACATCCTCGCCCGAGGCAAGGACGTGGTCCAGTCCGCCGTACCCGATATCGTATGCCCATCCGTCCCCTCCGATAATCCAGATCGATTTCTTCACCAGATACTGCCTGAGCGCCAGCAGCTCCTTCGCGTAATCCCCCGAATCCCTTTCCAGGAGCGGGATGATCTCCTCCGCCGCGCCCCTTGATTTCTCCGGGTCGTTCTTACCCTCCTTCCACCGAACGAACAGTTCGGTGAGCGCCCCCGGGGCCCCTGACTGGGACCATCGGTCCATGATCCCCTCTATCCTCTCCTTCATCTGCTCGATGCCCAGGTACATGCCGTACCCGTACTCGGCATTGTCCTCGAAAAGTGAGCTGGCCCAGGAGGGGCCGCACCCCGCGGCGTTCACCGTGAAGGGGGTGGCGGGGGCGGAGGCGCCGTATATGGAGGAACAGCCGGTGGCGTTGGCCACCATCATCCTGTCCCCGAAGAGCTGCGTGATGAGCTTGATATAGGGGGTCTCGCC
>JAFGJK010000070.1 GCA_016929135.1 Spirochaetota bacterium
GGCAAGCCCATCGACAAAGAAGAGATCGCCAGGTACTATCCGCCGGATTTCGATAGCAGGGCGATCCCGGACCTCAAGACAGAGTTCCAGGCCTTCGCCGCAGACCTGCAGCTCGACGTGATGGTCACCTTCATCCCCTTCGGCCTCCTGGACGGAACCGCCACTGTCGAGGCGTCCCATCCCGACACGGGGATTCCCGGCAGGATAACGGTGCAGACCGACGGCTTCAACAGGTTCACCATCAGGGACCCTTCCTCGCATGTCACCTACAAGGACATCTACGCCCCCATCCAGGCGCCGAAGATACCCTTCTCCTCGGTGACCCATCCCAGCTACGTCCAGCTCAGGAACGCCATCTCCTTCATCGCCACCAGCTCCGGCTTCGACCCGGTGGCCCGGGAGGAGACATCGGGACACGCCCACGGCACCACGGTGAGCTTCATCATCTGGAACGACCTGGGAACCGGTACCGTGGTAGACCCCCCCATGGGGTTCTCAAACTGGATGCGAAAGATGGGGATACACTTCTTCCAGATTCAGGACCTGATCCTCACGCACACCCATTTCGACCACGACGCGGGGACCATCGAGCGCATCCTCGAGGAGCCGGTGAACGTACACACCACGGAAACGATCATGCAGGCCTTTCTGGAGAAGTCATCGGCCATCACCGGCATATCCGAGGAGCAGCTGATGAACAGCATCAACTTCTTCCCGGTGCGGCTCCACACCCCGGTGAGGATCGGCGGTTTCACCTTTTACTTCTCCCACTGCATCCATCCCATCGAGACCATTCGCTTCACCTTCCAGGACCACGAGGGGAGCACCTACTATTATTCGTCGGACATACTCTACAGCGGCGAAAAACTCCAGCGGTGGGTAGAGCGTGGACTCATCACACCGGAGCGGAAGGACGATATCATGACCATCCCCCACGAAGCCGGCATCTATATCCATGAGATGGGGGGCCCCGGCATCCATACACCGCCCGAGGCGATCGCCGCGATGCCGGAGCAGGTGCGCAACAATACCTGGATCGTCCACACGGACGCGCCCCCGCGCCTGGCCGACGGGGGCCGCATCCCCGGCGTCCGCATGGCCAGGCCGGGGATGATCATCCCACTCAGGACACCCAGCCGCCCCGAGACCGACGAGTTCGCCGCGACCTATCACGTCCTGTCGAAGCTCGACCGGATCCCCCTCTTCCACAATATGCCGGTCACCTCGCTCAAGGACATCCAGGACATTATGGGCCTGATGAAGCCGAAGCGCTACGAGCCGGGGAGCCAGCTCATCCGCTACGGGGAGCGCCCGGAGAAGCTCTACATCCTCATCGACGGGGGCGCCGACATCGTCATACGGAGCGACGGCGGCGATGTCTCAGGCGAGAGGATGATCCACCGGAACGATTTCGGCTTCATCATCGGCGACGCCGTTGCCTCGAAGGGGGAGGAGCGCCGGGACGCCGACGTCTATGCGGGGCTTCAGGGGATCACGGTGCTGGAGATCGACGAGGAGAGCATCCGCAGGCTCGAGGATAGGAAGATTGTTTTGGGCGAGCTGATACGGAAAAACCGGGAGATGCGGAAATACGGCGTCTACCTGGCCCTGGAGAAGATACCGGTGGTCCGCGATCTCACCTACGCCCAGAAGCAGGCCTTCGCCCTCCTGTGCACCGAGCATCCGCTGAAGTCAGACGACGACCGATGGCTGATACGGCAGGGGGAGTGGAACGAGTATGTCTACATCATCGCCGAGGGGCAGGCGGAGATCATCGCCCAGGAGCGGGACGGCAGGAGGATCGCCCGGAAGCGCGTCGCCACCTCGGAGAGCAACATCTTCGGCGAGGTCTCAATACTGACCCAGAGCAGGACCATCGCCAGCGTGAGGATCACCGGCGACCTGGATAAGACCAGGGTCTACCGCATGCACAAGAAAGACTTCAACGAATTCCTGAGAAACAATCCCAACTTCAACCTGAATTTCCGCAAGAAGATGGAGGAGCGCATCGCCGAGACATCCCAGGTGAGGCAAAACCTGATGGAGGCCCTCAGGGACATCTCGCGGCAGTACCTTCAGCGGTGGACCGGTCCGGACCGGCGGGGCGGGATCGCTACCTCCGGCAGTGGCTCCTGACATAGTCGATGGCCGACCGGGCCGCCAGGGCCCCCTCACCCACCGCCTTGCTGATCTGGAGAAAGCCGCCGACGCAGTCCCCCGCGGCGAAGACCCCCGGCACGTTGGTCCGCCCCTCGCGATCCGCCTGTATGAAGACCCCCTCGGTGAAGATCCCCAGGCTGTAGGCGAAATCGATGGACGACGCGTCCCCCATGGCGATGAAGAGCCCGTCGGTCTCGCGCTCCGTCCCGTCCTCGAATATTATCCTCTTCAGACCGGGCTCACCGGCGAGCCGCAGGATCTTCCCGTTCAGCACCTCGATGCCGGAGCCGGCGAGCCTTCCCATGAAATCCCCGTTGATGGCGGCCTCCTTCCCCATGGTGCAGATGGACACGTGAGGCGTGTACTCCTTCAGCTCCAGGGCCTGGTTGGCGGCGAAGATCCCCTCACCCGCCACCACTACCTTCTTGTTTTTGAAAAAGAAAGCATCGCAGCTGACGCAGTAGGAGACCCCCTTCCCCTCGTAGGCCTCCAGGTTCTCGATCACCGGTCTCTTCCTGGAAACCCCGGTGGCCAGAATGACCGCGCAGGTGCGGAATTCGTCGAGCTCAGTCTTCACCGTATACCACCCGTCCTCCGCCGGGTGGATCGAGAGGACCCGCTGGCACGAGAGATCGGTGCCGAAGCGCTCCGCCTGGGCGACGCCCCTGGCGATGAGGTCCCGGCCGGTGATGGTCTCGGGAAAGCCGAAGTAGTTGTCGATGTCGTAGTCCCCCGCCACCTTGGGATCGCATCCCAGCAGCAGTGTCTTCACGCCGGCCCTGGCGGTGTAGATCGCCGCCGATAGGCCCGCCGGCCCCTGGCCGATAATGATCAGCTCGTATTCCTTCATGGATCCACCTCGATCTTCACTGATGATAATCATATTAATATACAACAGCTTCCAGTAAACGGACAGCCCCTAGTGGACAAAGGGCGATGAAAAATGAATAATGAAGGAATAATACGCAAAACATAGCACCGGAAAAACGATCCGGGAGAACTCCCGGGCTCTTTCTTCTTTATTAAAACATTAACCCCCGCTCCCGAATATTAGTCTTGACAAAGCCCCTCTTCAGGTGTAAATTCTTTTCCGGCCCGGTGGAGCCTGCACACCGGACCGACCGACACCCCGCAGGCGGAAGGAACGCAACACACGATTCTACTGGACCGCGGCACCGGGCCGCAGGAGGTGGCATGGAGCGAGAATACCAGGTGGACGTCCTTGACGTGTTCGGCATGCCGTACCACGAGATGGTCGCCGCGGTTGCCCTCCAGGGTCTGGTGAACCGTGACGGCCCGTCCCTCTTTCTCGACTGGGGTATCTACGACGATCCGAACGCTAGGAAGACCAACGAGGTCTTTCTCCCCGAGGAGATCTGGCGATCCACCTACCGCGATGCCATAGGAGACCAGGACCTTAAAAACCTGGAGTACTATCGATCCCGCTACCCCATGAAGATCACGAGCATCCCTGCCCTTGAGATCGCCGTTAAAAAGTACCGTGCGCTCCTCGCCGGATCGGTCGTGTGGGACCCGGAGATGCCGGACACGGTGAACGTCGCCCTCATGCTGGCCTCGCTGGAGGGGCTCCTGCCGGTCCACCCGGAGGCCGTCGAGCTCGCTGAGGGACGATGCGGCCTCTCGGTCGTGGAGGACCTGAGGGGGCGATGGGTCGATCGCGTGGCCCTCCACCGCTGGTCTTTTCAGCACCTCTTCCCCCGTTGCGCCCCGGGAAGAATAGCCTCGATAGAGCCCGGATGGGGAAGGCCCGAGTTTCTGGACTACGCGGTGCGCCAGCGGATCTTCCTCTACAGCCTTGCCACGAAACGGGAGGGCCCCCTCTTTAAAATCGGCCAGACCCTCCTGCTTCTGCTGGTGGCAGGACCACGGGCGCTGCGGGAGTTCCTCTTCACCCTCAGGCTCGATGCGCCGGTCCGACGGGCCGGCCTCGCGATCATGCACCTGGCCTCGCCGGAGACGCGCCTGGCCTCGGCGATCCAGCGCGCCGTGAAACCGGAGCCCTTTCCCACCGTTTTCGGATGGCACACCCGGCGCGACGACGAGCTCTCCTTCATGATACACCTCTCGGCAAACGGGCTCAGGCTCGTGCCGTCGCACCTGGCGGGGAATTTTTCGTTCCACTGCGGTATTCCGGCCGGGGGTGAGCTCCGCCAGCGGCACGTGGATCCCGAGGGGGTGACCCTTGAAAACAAGATCTACCTCACCTTCACCCTCTCCGACGGCGACCAGCTGGTGCTCATGAACACCGGCGAGTTGGGGAACTGGGACAGACCCGAGCGCGGCAGCGTCCCCTTCAATTGGGAGACACAGCCGCTCCTGGCGGAAATCGCTCCCGCCCTCCTGGATCGTTATTACACCGGCGCCTCGGCCGCGGACCTCCTTGTGGCGGGGCCATCCGGCGCCGGCTACATCGTACCGCCCCTGATGCCCCGCCTGAGGGAATACCTCAGGGTGACCGCCGGCGTCTGCCGTAGGGCGGACATACGGGTGATCACCTCCTATATCGGCGACCCAACGAGGCGAATCGTCCGCGAACACTGCCGTATGCCGGGCGACGTTATCGGCTTCACCTCCGGATACGTCCATTTCGGCAGCGTGCCGCTCTTCCGCGAGGGGGGCAGAACCTTCGCCGCCAACGCGGTGCCGGCGGTGGAGAAAATCGCCGACAGCGCCGCCGACACGCTGGAGGCGGTGCGAAGGCTCATCGAGGCGCCGGGACCGGTCCCGCGATTCATCGGCGTGCACCTCTTCGCCTACCGCACCACCCTGGCGGACGTACAACGCTTCGCGGCGACGCTCGATCCGGCCAGGGTGAAGGTGGTGCGGGCCGACGAGTTCCTCGTCGCGGCGGGGCGCCACATGGAGCGACTGGACAAGAATGAGATGATGCTGCAGACGGATACAAAACAATGATGGGAGGATCGACATGACATCGGACACGAGCAGGGACAGGCTGGGAATCGCCACAAAGGTATTCTACCTCTTCGGGGACATCGGCATATCCATGTGCATCGCCGCCGTTGCCTTCTTCATTCTCTTCTTCTACGCCGATGTGGCGCACGTGGACCCGGCGCTGGTGGGGACCGCCCTGCTCATGGGGAAGCTCTGGGATGCGGTGAACGACCCGTTCTTCGGCTGGCTCACGGACAGGACGAAATCCCGCTTCGGCAGGAGGAAAATCTACCTGTACTTCGGCGCGGTACCCCTGGGCATCTCTTTCGTCCTCCTCTGGTCGATCCCGGAAAGCCTCACCGGAATCGCCGTGATCCTGTGGATCGTCGGCACATTCCTACTTTATTATACCTTCATCACCGTGGTGGGGATCCCCTACTACGCCATGACCCCCGAGCTCACCAGGGACTACGACGAGCGGACCAGCCTCACCACCTTCCGCATGATCGGCGGTACGCTGGGGTACATGGCCGGGGCAGCCTTTCCGCCGCTCATTGCCGGCCTTTTCATGACCAGCAGGATCGGGTGGCAGATGATGGGAGCGATGTTCGCCGCCTTCGCCATCCTCTGCGTCTATGTCACCGCCTTCGGCGTGAAGCAGCGGAAGGAGCTTGAGGGCCCCCCCTCGGAGCTCCCCCCCTTCAGGTCCCTTCTTGCCTGCTTTAAAAACAGGCCATTCAATTTTCTCCTGATCCAGGGTGTCATGACCGGAATGAGCTTCATGCTGGTGATGTCCTACATGGCCTTCTTCCTGACCTACCAGATGAACATGAAGTCGAAGATCCCGCTCCTCATGACGCTCCTCCTGGTCACCATCGGCGTCTTCCTCTTCTTCTGGAAGTGGCTCACCGACCGCTGGGCCAAGGGGCCGGTATACGCCCTGGGGCTCTTCATCGCCTTCGGGTCCACCGCCTGCACCTTCTTGCTGCCCCAGGGTGAGACCCCGTGGATCTACCTTATAATCTTCATCGCCGGATTCGGTTTCTCGGCGCAGTGGGTGCTCCCCTGGTCCATCCTCCCGGACGTCATCGAGTACGACGAGCTCATGACCGGCGAGCGGCGTGAGGGGATGTACTACGGCGTGAAGGGATTCATCGGGAAGCTCTCCGACGCCTTCGGGCTCTTTCTGGGAGGGTGGATTCTGAAGCTCTTCGGCTTCGTCCCTGAGGTGGCCCAGAGCGCCACGGCGCTCCTGGGGATCCGTCTGTTTTTCGGCCCGGTACCGGCGATCATCACCTTTCTGAGCCTCCCCTTCCTCATCTGGTTTCCCATAAACCGGAAGACCCACCGGGAGATACTGGAGAAACTTATCATAAAGAGGAAGGAGCGCGGTATCAGCTGAATGCCGCCCCGGCGATCACCGCTTGAGATACAGCCTCGCCGGGGGGATGGATCCCCGCATCCGGCCGATTCCTCCCGCGCACGCTGCGGCCGGCGTCGCCCATCTCCGCTTGCACCTGCGCAGTTGCTCCCGGCGGGCGGGGATCCCCGGCGGAACCGCCGCAGGTGGACCGTCACCGATCAATCTTGCAGTCCGCTCCTCCCCATTGTGATGCCAACCGCGGAGGATTCACCTTGGGTTGAGAATCCGCATCGACGAAGGATTCATCCTCTTCAGGGACATTCTGCCGCTGCACACATGGAATAGATTCGCCACTATGGTGCCTCGCAGGGATATTGTATCGCATGGAACCGCATTATTCCCACCGGTTTCGGCCGCCGGAGCATCTTTCACCGCACCATAGAGGATGCACAGAGCGTATCACGGCGGCCACCCCGCGATGACGGCGACTCTGCGTCACTGGTCCGCTATAAATTATTTGACATACCGGGCCTTCTGTATACATCTGCTATCATGGATGATAGCGCTGAATCTCCGATCGTATCCGTTATGGAACCGGGCCGCGAGCCCCTGGTGTGCACCATCAAGGAGAAGTGCAGGGTCTGCTACACCTGCGTCCGCGAATGCCCGGCCAAGGCGATCCGCATCTCCGGCGGGCAGGCCGAGGTTATACAGGAGCGGTGCATCGGATGCGGCAACTGCTTCCGGGTCTGCACCCAGCAGGCGAAGAAGGTACGGAGCTCCGTGGAGAGTGTCTTCTCGCTCCTCTCCGGAGGCGGCGCCACCGCAGCCTGCCTGGCCCCCAGCTTCGCCGCCGAGTTCTGCGACATGGACCACCGGGTCCTCTCGGGGATGCTTCGGCGGCTGGGATTTCACCGTGTCCTGGAGGTGGCCTTCGGTGCCGATCTGGTCTCTCAGGAGTACCGGAAGCTGGTGACCGAAAAGCCCGGATCTCAGCACATCGCCACCACCTGCCCCGCCATCGTTTCCTATATCGAGAAATACCACCCTGGCCTGGTGAAAAACCTGGCGAAAATCCCTTCACCCATGATCGCCACCGCCAGGGGGGCGCACCGGATTTACGGCGACGATATCTCCCTTGTCTTCATTGGACCCTGCATCGCCAAGAAGGACGAGGCGCTCCGGGAGGATCTGAAGGGTGAGATCGCCGAGGTGCTCACGTTCATCGAGCTCCGCCAGATGTTCGAATCGAGGGGGATACGGCCCGAGGATTCCGATCCGAGCGAATTCGATCCCCCGAGGCCCGGCCTCGGAACCCTCTATCCCATCGGACGGGGGATGCTCCAGTCCGCCGGGCTCAGGGAGAACCTGCTTGACAACGCGATCTTCGCCACCGACGGCACCAAGCAGTTCGTCCACGCCCTGAAGGAGTACGAGGCGATACCGCACAACATACAACTGCTGGAGCTCCTCTGCTGCAACGGATGCATCATGGGGCCCGGGATGACCACCAAGCTCACCCACTTCAGCCGCCGCTCCTCGGTGAGCCGCTACGCCCAGGAGCGGTGCAGCGAATCGGGCGAGCGGGATGACCCGGTTCCGGACCTCTCCGGCATCGACATGACCGTATCGTTCCGGCAGAGGGACCTTCGCCATCCCGCGCCACCGCGGGAGGAGCTCAGGACGATCCTGGAGCAGAAGGGTAAGTTCAATCCAGAGGACGAGCTGAACTGCGGCGCCTGCGGCTATGATACCTGCGTCGAGCACGCCACTGCCATATACCTGGGCCTGGCGGAGAGCGAGATGTGTCTTCCCCACACCATCGAGACGCTGAAGAAAACCGCCTTCGAGCTGAAGGAGTCATACGAGGAGCTGGTGGAGGCGAAGAACGCCCTCATCCAATCCGAGAAGCTCGCCTCGCTGGGCAGGATGGCCTCGGGGATCGCCCATGAGATCAACAATCCCCTCACCGGTGTGCTCACCTACTCCAGCCTTCTCCTGGAGGACCTGAAGGACACGCCGCACGCCGATGACCTGGAGACCATCATCCGGGAGACGATCCGTTGCAGGACCATCGTGCGGGGCCTTCTGGATTTCGCCAGGGAATCGAAGCACGAGAAGGAACGGTCAAACCTGAACGAGATCATCGTCAATACCCTTCAGATCCTGGAAAAGCACGTGAACTACCATAAGATCCGGATCGAGAAGGATCTGGACCCGCGGCTCCCCCTCTCTCTTATTGACGTGAACCAGATGCGGTCAGTGGTGAATAACCTCTCGGAAAACGCGGCGCATGCGATGCCCGACGGGGGAACCCTCACCATCACCACCCGCTACGACGATATAAAGGATTCCATCGTCCTCCAGATCGCCGATACCGGTGTGGGGATAAGCGATGAGAACCTGGGGCGAATCTTCGATCCCTTCTATACCACGAAGAAGGAGGGGAAGGGGACGGGCCTCGGTCTCGCGGTCACCTTTGGAATCGTAAAGCGGCACCACGGCACCATAGAAGTGAAGAGCGCCCACGGCACGGGAACGACCTTCACCATCACCATCCCGGTGAGCCTGCTCCACGATTAGGCGTCGGCAGGATTCCGTTCACCCCCGCTTCGCTTGCCTCTTCACCATTGTGAGGACGCCCAGAGCGATGACGCCGCCGGCCAGGGCGGTGACGAGCTGGGGCCAGCTCATCATCTCGGCCGCATCCGCAGAGAGCGGCCGGGACATGAGGATTTCGAAAACGAGCAGGAACGACGCGAAAATGACCGCGAACTTCGCAGACGCCGCCGCCACCATGGCAGCGGCGAATTCCCTTCTCCGCAGATAATGAACGACAACCACCAGAGCCCAGTTGCCCAGTACAATGAAGGGGAGCATCGGGGCCAGTGGCATCGGGAGCAGCCCGGCCGCAAGGGCCACAAAGCCGGGGATGGCTCCCAGGGCGGCCGCCGGGAGCGGCCCCAGGAGCACGACGGCCAGGAGCAGCACCGCGTTCACCACCGGGCCGGATATCCACTGTGAGTGCACCAGTGCCGGCAGGAGGAAAAGGATCGCCAGAAAGCCGGTGAAGAGAAGAATCCCCGCCCGTGCCGGCAGCCGGAGGTCCCCGCCGGCGATGCTATCGAGATGTGTGGTGTGCATCAGATTCCTCCTATTCTCCACATGATTGCCAAGGATACCATCACCGCGCCGGAAAGGTCAACAGAAAAAACACGGCGCCTCAGCCTCCCCATCGCTTCACGTCCGCCTCATAGTCGAGCGAGGACTTCATGAAGGTGTATCTCTCGGGGGATGGGGGCCTCCGGAGCTCGGCCTGGTCCTTCTGCACGAGGACGATGGCCCCGGCGGTGCAGGCCGAGGCGCAGAGACCGCAGCCGATGCAGCGGTCGATGTTGAGCCGCAGCGCATCCCCCTCCATGGTGAGCGCCCCCATGGGGCAGCGGGCCACGCAGGTCCCGCAGGAGGTGCAGGCATCGGGCACCTGCTGGGCGCGATAGTTGGCCCCGGCGATCTTCGAGGGGACCGGGAAGAATTTGAGGAGCCGGAGTGAGCTGCAGCAATCCACGCAGCAGTTGCATATGCACTCCACATTCCTGGCATCACCCCCCGTCTGGTGTACCAGCCCCTCCCGGTCCGCCAGCTCCAGCACCGCGCGGGCCTCGTCGCGGTCGATCCAGCGGCCCACGCCGAGCCCCTCGATGGCGTATTCGGCGTAGAAATCGAAGGCGATGCAGACCTCCAGGGGCTTCCGGCACCCCCGTTCAAGCGTCTGCATCTTTTTGGCGCAGGCGCAGGGCATGACACCGATGCGATCCTTCCCCTGGAGGATCTTCAGCACGTCGTCGAAGGGCTGGACTGACTTGCCCCCCTCTATCCCCGCGTGCACCGGCACGGTGCGCAGCGCCCTTCCGCGGGGTATGAAACCTCCGGTGAAATACTCCTCGAAAAGGCCCATGAGCGTCCGGTCCTCCCGCATCACCGCGTTATGCTCGTAGAAACCGTGCATGAAGGGTGCCGCGGCATAGAGGGTCAGGTCCCCCACCCGCTTCGGGAAGGTCAGCCCCTTCCCGGTCATGGTGACGAGCCTCGCCTCGGCCTCCCCCGTTGTCATGCCTGCCCGCTCCGCGATCGCCTCCGCGGGCTCCAGCGTTCTGCTCAGGTGGAGATAGAATGCCGCCTCGTCTGGCGAAAAAATGTGCTCGAGGATCCGCATCTCCACCCCGGTCTTCGTTGCGGGAAACCCTATGGAATAGCTGTCGATCCTTGCCTGCAGATCCCTGTAGATATCATCGCCCATGCATCACCCCCCGGTCAACAGTTGTATGGTCAGCCGCAGGCTTCCAGCGCCAGGTGTACCTCTTCCAGCACCGTTCCTTCGCAGCGATCTCTCATATCCTCCAGATACGACCTGGCCTCGGCGCCGCCGATACGGCCCAGCGCCCAGGCCGCCATGGAACGAATCCTGTGATCGTCGTTCTCCCCGAAGGCCCTCCACAGGTCCGGAGCGTATGCCGGATCCAGGCTGTTCCCCATCGCCCGGGCGGCGTTCATCTTCCAGCGCCAGATATCGTCCGGCGGCACGTAGAACATGTGGGGCCAGACCCTGGCCAGGAAGTATTCCCTGTCCATGTGCAGAAGACGCGTCAGGGAAAAGTTACCGGCCCGTGCAGCCACCTTCTGGTGCCGGGGAAGGTCCTGGCTCATCCAGGGTATATTGCGCGGGCATACATTCTGGCATCGGTCGCAGCCGTAGACGCAGATCCCCATGGGTTCCCTGAGCTCCCTGGGCGTCAGTCCCTCGCCGTAATAGGAGAGATAGGAGATGCAGCGCCTCGGATCGATGGTGCCGTCCCCCTTCAGGGCCCTGGTGGGACAGGCGGCGACACAGGCATTCCTGCACCAGTCGGGACAGCCGTTCTCCATGGTGGGGCTGTCCGGTTCTATATCCCTGTTCACCAGGAAGGCCAGCGGCAGCACCCAGGAACTCCTCATGGCCACACGGGAGGCATAGAGGAGGCAGTTCTTGCCGAAGGTGCCGAGCCCCGCCCTGGCCGCCGCGAGGCGGTGGGGGATATGGAACGGCACCTTCGATTCGATCCCCTCTTCGCGCAGGTACCGGCGGAAGGCCTTTATCCGCAGGGCAAGACCATCCCTGGTGACCCTGTCGTCGTCCAGGTAGCAGCGGCCAAAATGCCCCTCCAGGTCCGGTGCATAGGAGCAGGTGTAGTACGATTCCAGGAGGACGATGATCGATCTCGACTCGGGATAGACAGTGCGGGGATCGGTCCCCTGCTCGAGATCAAGCCCCAGGGCACTGGCCCAGGCGTATTCGTCACGTTTTTTTTCCAGCAGCCCCCTCTGGGTCTCAAATGGCTCGGCGGTCGTGACGCCCGCGTCCGCAAACCCCAGCGACAGCGCCTTCTCCCTGATGTCGTTCTTTGTGAGCATGGCTTCCTTCTAATGAATAATCGTTTCGATTTCCCCGCTGGTCCCGTCAGGTCATGCCACGGGGTATCACTTCCGCAGCATGACTATCAGGGAATCACAGATCGCCCTGAAATCCGACTCGTCCTTGGTGAGCTTGGCCATCATCACCGCCCCCTCCAGCGTTGCAATAATCATCCTCGCCGCAGCATCGGGATTCACGGAAGCCGGCACCTCCCCGGCATCCCTGGCACCCTGCACCAGCTCCCGTATCATCGCTCCCCATTCTTCGAAGACCTCCCGCACCAGCTGCGCCACACGAGGGCTCTCATCCCCCATCTCCAGCGCCATGTTCCCGAATATGCATCCGCCCACGAAGCCGAATCTGGCGTGAAACCGACGCACCGCCTGGAGCATTGAGGAAAGCCGCTCCATTGGCCCCCTCCCCTGGATGTGCTTCCTGAGATACTGGCCGTAGTCGATCCTGGCCCGGGCGATGAGTTCGCAGATGAGATCGTCCTTGCTGGGGAAATGGAAGTAGAGATTGCCCTTCTTAATCCCCGTGGACTCGATGATGTCGTTCATGCTGGTATGGTGGTATCCCTTGACGGTGATGAGGCGGAGCGCCTCCTCAAGAATCCGTTGCCTGGTCTGCTCCCCCTTCTTCAAAGGTGCTGTTTCCATTTTGTACCAACCGATCGGTACATTTTATAGCACTGTCCGTTGATGTCAACACATATACAGGTACAATGGATCACTCAGCATGAATTCCCGGTGGATAACTGTACTACAGTATGATTCTTATAAAGCTTAATGACCCATCCCGTGTAACCGATACGAATTGTTTCCGCACATACACTCTTTTTATACAAAATCATTCCGGCGAAGAACTCCATAAAGGCGACTATAACATAAACAACGGCCAGGGGATATATCATATTAGTAGATCCTCATCACCGCATCAGCCCCTTTCCATTTTATAATTGACACCGTCTATTTTTTTTTGCAACATGTTGTCGCAATGGCGTGTATGAAACATCACATAGTCTGTATCCTTACTCCAATCATGACGCTATTGTTCGCTACATCGTTGTTCGCCACCCCCCTCTTCACAATCGATGATGATTTCCAGACCCACGGCCTCTGTCCTGGCATCGAATACTACGAGGATAGAACCGGATCCTTAACGGTATCCGACATAGAAAAGAAAACCGTCGGATGGGATCGGATGGAAAAGGATCAGATTGCCCTGGGTTTCACCGAATCGGCATGGTGGTTCAGATTCTCTGTCCGCAACACCACCACGCGTCAGAGAACTATCCTTCTCAAGATCGACAACGCCCTTTTTGACTACGTCGACCTGTACTCATACTCAGACGGTACGCTCCTCGCATCGACGATAACGGGGGACCAGCGGCCGCTGGAATCGCGGGACGTACCCTCCAATTACTTCGTGTTCCGGCTCAATCTCAGCCCGGGAGTACAGTCGTATCTTTTCAGGATACAGACCACCTCGTCGCTGAAATTCAATCCGGTGCTTCTGACGATGGTGGAAAACGCCAGGAGCGAGGCGCGGGACCTCTCCATGATCTGGTTCCTCGCCGGCTGGCTCATCATACTGATCCTGTACAACGGCTTCCTCTTTATCTCCACCAGGAGGAAAGACTACCTGCTCTTCGTATCGCTCGTTTTCTCGCTCCTCCTCCTGCGGCTGACGACCATGGGATTTTCGGCGCGGTACCTGCTCCCCCCGGCCCTGAACAACATCGGCGTCACCCTCATCATTCTGATCACCATCCTCAGTTGCTCGTATTTTCTGCAGTCCTATTTCAGCACCAGGAATGCATACCCGAAGTTCCACCGGCTCCTCGCCTGGAGCGTGAACTATCCCATCATTGCGGTCATACTCCTGTCATATTTCATCCCCTACAGATACATCGTCATCACCTCCAACATCTACGGAGTCATCATGCCGCTGCTCTTCTTTCTGCTGACAATCTATACCCTGATAAAGAGGAACAGGCAGGGATACTTTCTGTTCGCCGGATTCGCGATCATCCTAATCATCATGATAATCGACGGACTGTACCTCTTCGGCCTGATCACGCGTCCGCCGGTATTCGACTGGTTCTACAATACCGGCCTCGCATGGCTGATGCTCTTCTCGTCGCTGGGTCTGGCCGATCAGCTGAACATCATGAGCAGGGAGCTCCGGAAGAGGGGGCATATCATCGAATCGGCATCCAGCGCCATCGCGACGGCAGATCTCGACGGCGTCATGACCTCGGTAAACCCCTCTTTCCTCCAGATGTGGGGATTCGAAGAAAACGGAGAGATCATCGGAAAATCCTTTCCGGACTTCTGGATCGTGGAAGAGGATATGGGCAGATTCGTACGTGAACTGCAGCATACCGGCAAGTGGACCGGCGAGCTCAGGGCACGCAGAAAGGACGGCTCCCTCTTCGATGTCCAGGTGTCCGCCGCAATGGTCTTCGACAGTCATGGAAGACCGGACGGCTTCATGTTGTCATCGGTGGATATAACGGAGAAGAAACGTGCAGAGGTGATGCTCCGCACGTCCCTGAGTGAAAAGGAGACCCTCCTGAAGGAGCTCCATCATCGAGTCAAGAACAACCTGGGCGTAATCTACAGTCTCCTGAAATTCGAAATCGACAACCAGGCGAAGAAGGATATCAACGACGTACTGACGAGCATTCAGAACCGCATCCGTTCAATGGCGCTGGTTCATCAGAGACTGTACCGATCGGATAATCTCAGCTCGATAGGGTTCTCCCAATACTGTGCCGACCTCATCCACTACATGTCGGATTTCTACCATGGCGGCGAGAGAATAGGGTTTACGCAGCACACGCGGGACATAGAACTGGACATAGAGACGGTCATGCCCCTGGGACTCATCATGACCGAGCTTATCGGCAACTCGCTGAAGCACGGATTCCCCGGCGACCGTGTCGGCGAGATAGTGGTTGACTTTAAATACGACGACGACTATAATTGCGAGCTTACGGTATCCGACACCGGAATCGGTCTTCCTCACGATTTTAAACTTGAAGACACGGAGTCCATGGGGATGTTTATAATCCGTGCGCTGGTCGAGCAGCTCTCCGGCAGCATCCAGATTACCGGGGAAAAAGGTGTTTCCTTTATCATCAGTTTCCCGTTGAAATCAAAGAAAGCGGAAAAGGGTAAATGATGAGGCACTACCGAGTCCTTATCGTGGAAGACGAGGTCATTCTGCGGAAATACGTAATCAGTGTCCTGGAGACCCTCGGCTGCCAGATCGGCGGAGAATCATCCACCGGTGAGGAAGCGGTGGAGATGGCGATAAGGGAGAATCCCGATCTGATCTTCATGGATATCAAACTGGCAGGAAGGATGAACGGGATAGAGGCTGCTCGGGAGATAGGCTCCCAATCATCGAGCCATATAGCCTTCATGAGCGCCTACGATTATGAAGACAGCGTCAAATACGAGAAGATACCCAACTGTATCGCCTACCTCAACAAGCCGGTGGAGAGGAACGAGTTGCAGGGCGTGCTGAAGTTGCTTGACAGCCACATCGGCCATTCATGATCGCCCGGCGCAATACCCGGTGTAAGCCAGGCCATGATAGATATTGTGAGGATGCACCGACAACGAGAGGGCAATAAGAGTGAAGAGGAGACCGATATGGCATCACGCCGTGATATAAACACCTCCCCTCTCCCCCTCTTCGACCCGATTCAATGAGATGAGGGAAGGCAGCAGGGCGTATCTCCCGTGGCCCCCATAGTCCCGGCAAACCATCGGACAGTACGCACATTCTCACCACATCCGTCGCCAGCGTCGTGGAGGCCGCCGCTTCTTCGTTAACGCCCCCTTCCGGGCGAACATGGCACTAAACGGCCGGAAGAAGGATATCGTGATTCCAACCCAGGTTCACGGGAATTGTACGGAAGCTTGAGGGGTGATGGATGCCCTTCAGTTAATTTCCCCTCAGCAATGGGAAACGTAAATTCCATCCCCCTGTGGAGGGGATGCATCTCGCTTACTATAACACTCGAATAGAGCCTTTCTGTCCGGTAACTCTCCTCTGTTTTGCCACTTCATGGAGTGATCCAGCTTTTTCTATAGACGATCGATTATTTTTATAAAAAATATGTTGACACTATAATTTAATACCGTTAAATTAACCTTATTAAGAAATAGTAATCTGTTCACTTCAACAATTATGATTATTTCTGGGCACAAACAAGACTGTTTATTGTAGATCTCGGCCAGGAAGTTTATTAGCAACGTCGTTATATATGAGGAGATGGGGACTGAATGCGAATACTCGGTATCCCAGAACGACGATGGCAGCAAATTCAGGAGTTGAGGTAGATACATGAATAGCAATGATACGTATGTCCTGGCAATCGATCTCGGAACATCGGGCCCCAAAAGCGCCCTGGTCTCCCTCTCGGGCGAAGTGGCGGCCACCGCCTTTGAGGAGACACCGGTCATTCTCATACCCGGCGGTGGTGCTGAACAGGACCCCGGATGCTGGTGGAAAACCATCACCTCCACCGCGAAGAAGGCCATCGACACCGCAAAGATCCCGGCGGACAGAATCGCGGCGGTGAGCGTCACCTCCCAGTGGTCCGGCACCGTTGCGGTGGACCGCAGCGGAAACCACCTGATGAACGCCATTATCTGGATGGACTCACGCGGTGCCGATGTATTAAAGGAAGAGATGCGCGGCCTCTTCAAATTCGAGGGGTATCCCATCGGGAGCCTGATCTCATGGCTCAAGCTCACCGGAGGGGCACCGGCGAAATCGGGAAAGGACCCGATGGCGCACATCTACTGGATCAGGAAATACTGCAGCGACGTTTACAGGAACACCTATAAATTCCTCGAACCGAAGGATTACATCAATCTCCGGCTCACCGGTAAATTTGCCTCCACCTTTGATACGATACTGATGCACTGGGTGTGCGATAACCGCGACCCGAACAACGTCAGGTACAGCGACAAGCTGCTGAAGATCGCGGGGATCGAGCGCGACAAGCTGCCGGACCTCATCCGTGCGGTGGATATCCTGGGGCCGCTGAAGAATGACGTGGCCGAGCAGCTTGGCCTGAAGCAGGGGACCCCGGTGATCGGCGGAACCCCCGATGTCCCCTCCGCTGCCGTGGGATCCGGGGCGGTGAAGGACTATGAGGGCCACCTCTACATCGGCACCTCCTCCTGGATATGCACGCACGTCCCGTTCAAAAAAACCGACATGTTCCATGCCATCGGCTCCTTTCCGAGCCCGATCCCGGGAAGGTACCTCGTCCTCACCGAGCAGGAGTGCGCGGGCAAGTGCCTCATGTGGCTCAGGGACAACCTCCTGTACCACAAGGACGAACTCCTTCACGAGGAAAACCTCCCGGACATCTACAAGATACTCGACAAGATCGTGGCCCGCACCCCTGCCGGGGCGAACAACGTCATGTTCACGCCGTGGCTCTATGGAGAACGGACGCCGGTGGAAGACCACCATATTCGATCGTCCCTCTTCAACCTCTCTCTTGAAAACACCCGGGAGGACATCGCCAGGGCCGTCTTCGAGGGGGTCGCGATGAACCAGCGATGGCTGCTCATGTACGAGGAGAAATTCATGAAGAGGCCCTTCGCCCACCTGAACTTCATCGGCGGCGGTGCAAATTCGGATATCTGGTCTCAGATCATTGCCGACGTGACGAACAGGAAGATACGCCAGGTGGCGGATCCTCTCTATGCCAATGCGCGGGGTGCCACATTCCTCGCCGGCATCGCCCTGGGTCTCATGTCCACCGACGACATATCCCAGGGGACCAAGATCAAGGCCGAGTACACTCCGAACCCGGCCCACCGGAAGATCTACGACGAGCTCTTCGCCGAGTATCTGAATCTCTATACTATCCATAAAAAGGTCTGCGCACGCGTGAATACGCGCACCGTCGATTCATGCGCTCCGACGCTTCAGGCCAATTAAGGAGGGGCTACAGCATATGGAATACCAAGAAATCGTATCAAGAAGCAAGAATGTGCTTTCCATTGAACCCAAGCCTATCCCCGAGGAGAAGCTCTCGGAGATACGGGACAAGTACGTGAAGCGCAACAAGAAATCGCTGGAGATGTTCGAGAAGGCGAAGAACTGCATCCCCGGCGGCGTCGAGCACAATCTCAGCCAGAATCATCCCTTCCCCCTGGCCATGGATCGTGCCAAGGGCTACAGGGTGTGGGACGTCGACGGCAACGAGTATCTGGACTACCTGATGTGCGGGGCTCCCATCATGCTGGGTCACAGCTACAGCCCGCTGGACGAGAAGATCATCGAGATCATCAGGGAGAAGGGGCCCGCCACTGGTCTCACCTGCGAGTACGAGCTTCTGGCGGCGGAGGAGATCGTGAAGAACCTGCCGGGCGTTGACCTCGTCAGGTTTCTCCAGTCGGGCACCGAGGCCGACATGGCGGCCCTTCGTATCGCCCGCGCCTATACCGGGAAGAAGAAGATCATAAAGATCGGCGGAAGCTACCACGGCTGGTCCGACCAGATGGTCTACTCACTCCACGTTCCCGGTTCAGGCCCCCTCTACTCCAAGGGGATCACCCCGGAAAGCTACGCCCATATCGTTGACGTGAAACCGAACGATTTCGACGGCCTTGAGAAGGCATTCAAGGAGAACGCAGAGGACCTGGCAGCGGCAATCGTCGAGCCGGTGGGCGGCGAGTCGGGGGCACACCCGGTCCACCCTGACTGGAACAAGACCATGCGCGAGCTCTGCGACCGGCACAAGGCGCTCCTCATCTTCGACGAGGTGGTGACCGCCTTCAGGCTCGACATGGGGGGGGCGCAAAAGTATTTCAACATCATGCCCGACATCACCGTCCTGGGTAAGATCATCGGGCACGGGTATCCCTCCTGCGGCGCCGTGGCCGGACGAAGGGAGGTGATGAGCGTCTGCCACGGCAGCCTGGGCAACAAGATCTACGTCGGCGGCACGCTGGCGGCGAATCCCATCACCACCGCCGCCTGCTACTACGCGCTGAAGTTCATGGCCGAGCAGGATGCGGTGAAGAAGGCCACCGACTACGCCGACAGGCTCACGAAGGCGATGAACGATCTCTTCGCCACGCGCCCTGACCTGGGATTCTTTGTCTACAATTTCGGGCCGATCATGCAGTACGTGACGACGGGATTCTTCTCGGTGGACATAGCCGCGCCCGATGCGCTCAAGCAGGTTCTCACCCGCAAGGCGGTGGCGGACAACTACCAGATCGTGACATCCTCAGAGGGGCTCTGCTCGCTCGCCGGGACCAGAATGTACAGCTGCATGCAGCACGATGACGAGGCGTTGAATAAAACCCTGGGGATATGGGAGCATCTGCTCTCCCTGATACCCAAGGGATAATATATACTCAATAAAAGGAGGAAAATACGATGACGAAGAAGAAAGACTCATGCATGCCCATAGATGCGTTCGCGGACAAGCCGATCTGCACGCCGGAATCGATTGACATGGAGAACCATGTGGTCGCCACCTACTGGATCCAGGCGGACAAGGGTATGGATATGTCGGTGATCGGGCAGGTGCTGGCGATCGAGCAGACCACCGGCACGTGGACCCCGGTACCCGGCGAGACCCCCGAGATCCGCGCCAAGCATGTGGCGAAGGTGATCGGCGTGTACGAGGCGCCGTACTATGAATACGGTGTACCCGCTGAGGTCACGAATCGCCAGTACATCATGCAGATCGCCTTCCCCTCGGCGAACGTGGAGGACCAGCTCCCGATGATGCTTACGGCGGTTATCGGCAACATCTCCATGGTACCCAACTTCAAGCTTCTGGATATCAGGCTCCCCAAGGCGACCCTCGATCAGTACCAGGGTCCGAAATTCGGCATCGACGGCTGGTGGGAAGCCCTGAAGCTCCCGAAGGGGCGGCCGATTCTCAACAACATGATCAAGCCCTGCAGCGGATACCCGCTGGAAGTGGGTGCCGAGCTCTTCAGGCAGGCGGCGCTCGGCGGCTGCGACGTCATCAAGGATGACGAGCTCATCGCAAACATGTGCTACAACGACGCGGTGGAGCGCGTGAAGACCTACATGAAGATCGAGAAGGAGGTCTACGAGGAGACCGGCGAGCACACCCTCTACACGGTGAACGTCACCGACAGGTTGCCGCGCATGTTCGACCTGGCGAAGCGGTGCATCGACGCCGGCGCCAACGCGATGATGGTGAACTACCTGGCCGTAGGTCCCGAGGCGATGCGTGCCCTTGCGGAGGACCCGGCGATCAACGTTCCCATTCTGGCCCACATGGACGTCGCGGGCGCCTACTTCATGTCCCCCTACCAGGGGATCGCCTCGCCGATCGTTTTCGGAAAATTCTCGCGCCTCTGCGGTGCCGACTCGATCGTGCTCCCCTTCTCCATGGGAGGCAAGGCCTTCTACATGCACGACAGGTTCATGACCACGACGCGCAACCTCACCTATCCCATGGGAGACCTGAAACCCACCATGCCCATGCCCTCCGGCGGCATCACGCCGCAAAACGTATCCGACATCGTGAACGTGCTGGGCAAGGACATCATGATAGGATCCGGCGGCGGCGTCCATGCCCATCCGCAGGGGCCCAGGGCGGGCGCCAGGGCACTGCGACAGGCGATCGACGCGGCGTGCAAGGGCATCAAGCTCGAGGAATACGGCAAGGAGCACGAGGAGCTGGGAGTGGCCCTCGGTGTGTGGAGCAAGAAGACTGATTTCAAACTTTAACGTTTGTGGTGTGAGGATTTACGGGCGGGTCCCCGCAGGGGACCCGCCCGCCTTTTTTGCATATTCGAGGAACAACGGTGGACCACTATCTACATGACGATCCCGGGATGGAGCCCTCGTGGGGACCCTGGTTCTCCCATGAATACATCACCTATTTTTCCGTACAGCCCGTGGAGGGGGTGATGGCGCTTCCGCCCGTGCCGGTGACACGAAATTCCGACGGGGCCGACCCCCATTGGCCGCTGGGTCCGAGACACGTCGACCTCTTCAAGGAAAACTTTCGCCCGGCGAGACGGCTGGATCCCTTTCGCTCCTACGTATACGGTCACCGAAACGGCGACTTCAGCGATTCCCCCCCGGATGGCGGCTCCATCGAGCCCTGGAAGGTCCTGGTCCTCTACAGCACCGAGCCGGACCTGTACCTGGACTGCGACCTCCTTCTTGACGGCAAGCAGAAGATCACCGGCGGTTCCCACGGGTGGCGCCACATGCAGTTCCGCATCCTGGGGATGCGCTTCGGCATGGGACGGGAGTCATTTCTCCACCAACGGGAGATGGCGGCGCGGGCATTCAGGGAAGGACACGACTACTGGGGGTGGCGGTACCTTTCCCGCTGCACCCACTACCTCGCCGATCTGGGGAATCCCTTTCACGTCAGCGTTGTGCCGGCGGAACTTCTCCTGAGGCATCTCTTCTCGCGCCGCAGGCTCCTCCTGAAGCTCACCGCCGCTCACCACGGCTACGAGGTCTTCGTGGAGCGGCGGTTCAGGGAGGGGCAGCCGTCCTTCCGGGAGGCCCTCATGTATGGCGCGGCAGAGGGTCGGGATTGCAGCGACGACCCGATTGCGATGCTGGATTCCTACATGCAAAGAGCCCATCGGCGCATGAAGCCGATTCTGCACTATTTTCTTGACCAATTCGGGAAAGAGCTGGTAGATGTCTTTATGACCATGGATCACGGAAGCGATGTCGATGCCTCGGAGCAGACGAAGCTCTGCTCGGGTAAGGCAGCGGACGTCATTTTCAGCGACCGGCACCGGTCCTCGCTCTCCTTCCTGGACAGGGCAACGGACGAGATCTTCATAGACGTGGGGAGGATGCTGGGGAGCCTCATCAACGGTTTCGCCCCATTGCAAAGATAAACGGCTCGCGTCCCGGCCCGATCGGCCGGAAGGGCATGGTGAACATACAGTACACCGGGGAGAATCAATGCCAAAGATAACCAGAAGCGACGAGGAGATCGAACAGATCCGGGAGCAGATCCTGGACTGTGCCCTCGCCATCCTTGAGACCGACGGATTCGAGGGTCTCTCCATGAACCGTATCGGCTCACGCATGAGCATGACCGCGGCAAACCTGTACAACTACTACGGCAGCAAAAACGAGCTCCTCATCGCCATTCACAAGAAGACCTTCGGCATGCTTCACGACAAGCTGATGAAGGACATCGCCACGGCGGATGATCCCCGTGAGAAGGCCATCAAGCTGATGGAATCCTTCGTCGATTTCGGCACCAACAACGTAAACATCTACGACATCATGTTCAACCGGCCCATACCGCAGCACAGCGATTACATCGGCACTCAATACGAGGAGATGTCGCTGAACGAATTCCAGCACTCGCTGAGGACCCTTGTGCTCGCCTACTCAGTGGTCCGCGACTTCCTGGAATCAAGGAACAAGGCCGGCGGGAGGGATCCCCAGTACGTCACCATCAAGGTGATGAGCGAGCTTCACGGGATCATATCCCTCTACAACAGCCGTATACTCATGCAGGTGGTGACCAACACCCAGCAGTTCTTCGACACGATCATCGAGGACACGCTGGCGACCCTGGAACGGGATTGAAGGCATCCACGCCGCGTCCCGGTGGCTGCGGCGTTTCAGGTCAGAGGTGGAGCGCGCCGACTGAGGGCGGCGCACCTGTCTGTACTCATCAGGGACCGGGAGCACGGGAAGCCCTACGGCGCAACGCCGGAGTGACCGGTCCCGCAGGAGGATCTATGAATCGAAACGGCATAACGCGACGGAGAATGCTCAAGCTCGGTGCCGCCACCGCCGCAGGGATCGCCGGCATCGGCGGCCTGGCACGGTGCGGCGGCACCCCCTTCGAATTCGACGAAGAAATCTACTCGGATCCGGCAAGGGACCGGATCCCGGCAGAGAGGCTCATCGGAAGGGTCCGGGGATTCCGCGGTAGGAGGCCCAACATCGTCGTCATCCTCACCGATGATCTAGGGTACGGCGACCTTGGCTGTTACGGGAACAGGGTCATGAAAACGCCGCACATTGACCGCCTGGCCCGGGAGGGGGTCCGCTTCACCGACTTCTACGCCTCCAACTCCCTCTGCTCCCCCTCCAGGGCGGGGCTCCTCACCGGCAGATACGCCCACCGGACCGGCGTCACCTGGCCGGTGCAGACCGGCGGGGACTCGCTCATGCGGAGAATCGTGCTGAAGCTGAGCCTGGCCCTGGGCAGGCTCGGGGCCATCGATACCAGGGGGGCCCAGAGCATCGCCGCCGGCCTCCCGCCGTCGGAGATCACCCTGGCGGAGGCCCTGAAGGTGGCAGGCTACGCCACCGCCTGTATCGGCAAGTGGCACCTGGGCGACTTCACCACCGATGACCGGTACCACCCCTTAAACCACGGTTTCGATTTCTTCACCGGCATCGTCGGGGCCAACGACGATTTCCCCGTGTCCTTCTGGCGCGACCGTACCGAGATGGTGCATGACATCGGCATCGACCAGGGCCGCTACACCGGCCTCTTCACCGACGAGGCGGTACGATTCATCGAGCGGTCGAAGAACGGCCCGTTCTTCCTTTATATGGCACACAAGGATCCCCATCTTCCCAACATTCCCTCGGAGCGATTCAGGGACAAGTCGGAATGCGGCCGCTACGGCGACACGGTGGAGGAGGTGGACTGGAGCGTCGGAAGGATCATGGAGTGCCTTGCGAGAAACGGCCTCGACAGGGACACCCTGGTGATCTTCACCAGCGACAACGGCCCCTGGTACGACGGCAGCGCCGCACCCTTCCGTGGGAGGAAGGGCCAGAGCTTCGACGGGGGATACCGGGTCCCCATGATCGCCCGGTGGCCAGGAAGGATTCCGGCCGGGCGCACCTGCGAGGCGGCCTCGATGAACATCGACTTCTTTCCCACCTTCCTCGCCATGGCGGGACTCCTGCCGCCGGAGGACCGTATCGTAGACGGAAGGGACATCACCGGCCTCCTCACCGGCAGGGAGACCATCTCGCCCCACGAGGCGCTCTATTTCTTCCATCACAACGAGCTGGAGGGTGTCCGCTGCGACGACTGGAAGTACTTCCGCCAGATCCACACCTACACCTGGCCGCTCCCGCTGGACAAGCCGAACACCTTCTTCGGATCCGTTGCCGGCGGGAGGGATTACAGGCCTGAGGGATCCGACGAGTCGGTCCCCACCATGGCCAGCTGGCCCGTGCTCTACCGCGTCTCGAAGGATCCTGGTGAGTGCTACAACGTCATGAAGAAATACCCCCGCGTGGCGGAGGACCTGGGGAGAAGGCTGGAACGCTTCGAGCGCGAGTTCACCGGCAACCCCAGGGGATGGCTGCGCAGTGCCGTGAAAAAAGCAGGGGGAGGTGCGCGATGAAATGCTGCGTAACCGGCGCCACCGGATTCCTGGGAACGAACCTGGTGCACCAGCTCGTCGCACGGGGTTGGGAGGTTCGGGCGATGGGGCTTCCGGGTTCGACGGTCAGATACATCGAGACACTGCCGGTGAAGATCATCTTCGGGGACATCACCAGGCGTGAGGACCTGGATCCGGCGGTGGAGGGCGTGGACGTGGTCTTCCACGTAGCCGGGGACACCTCCTTCTGGAGAAAGCGCTACGCGCGGCAGCGGCAGATCAACGTCACCGGCGCGGTGAATGTCGCCGAGGCGTCCCTGGCGGCCGGGGTCCGAAGGATGGTACACACCTCCACGGTGGACGCCCTGGGCTACAACCCCGGAGGCATCGCCGACGAGACCTGGGGCACCTACAACTACGGCGGCATGGGATACAACTACGGAGACACCAAGCACGAGGGGGAGCGCCGCGTCCGGCAGTTCAACGACCGTGGCCTTGAGGTGGTGGTGATATACCCGGGCAGCATGGTGGGGCCATACGATTACACCCTGCAGTTCGGCAGGCTCTACTTCGATCTCAGGGACGGCAAGGTGCCCGGCTGCCCGCCGGGCGGGGTGGGATTCGGCCACGTCACCGAGGTGGCCAGGGCGCAGATCGCCGCGGCGGAAAAGGGTCGCCCCGGCGAGGGGTACATCTGCGCCGGTGTGAACATCACCTACCGCGAGCTCTTCGAGGCCATCGCGAACAAGTTCGGGAGGCACGCCCCGTCGCTCACCCTCCCCCGCAGCGTATTCGTCGCCTACGGCTACCTCATGCAGGCCCTCTCGAACATCACCAACAGGCCGCCGGAGATGGATCCGGGCCAGGCCCGCTTCATGTCGGTACAGGCATATTACGATTCCGGGAAGGCGGTGCGGGAGCTGGGATACCGGATCGCACCGCTCACCGAAATGGTGGACGACGCCTACGAATGGTACCGGAAGGAGGGCTTCCTGGAATGAATCACCGCAAGGGGGGTATCATGAGCCCCTGCCGCAGCACTTCTTGTACTTCAGGCCGCTCCCGCAGGGGCAGGGATCGTTGCGCCCCACCTGGGGGGGGAGCGCGGCGGCGCCGGATGCCCCCTGGCGCCGCTTCCATTCAACGATGATATCCCGCAGGCGGCCGTCGGCGTGCCGGAAGAAGGCCTCGAAGGCGCCGCAGAAATGGTTCAATCCCCTGTCCAGGGGGTCGCGGAGCCGGTCCTTGGTGCACCCTCCCCTGCATATCCAGAGCCAGGGGCACCCCTGGCATTTCGCCGTGAGGTGCGATTTCATCATGCCGAACGTCTTCTGCAGGGGGGAATTCAGCAGCTCCGCCAGGTGGGCTGACCCGACGTTTCCCAGCCGCCATTCCGGGGATACGAAAAAATCGCAGGAATAGACATCGCCGTTGTGCTCCACCACCACGTAGGGCCCGCACTCAGTCATGAGGGTGCATTCCGCCGGCGCGAGCCCGGCGTAGCCGTAGAGGAGCGACTCGAAGAACCTTATGGACGTGCCGGGGACGCCGTCGTGGATATCGCCGGTCCAGAGGTCGAAGAGACGGCAGAGGAACTCGCCGTAGGCCTCCGGGTCCGCGGAGAAGGGGGCCGCCCCGGGCACATCGCCTGTTCCGGTCTCCACGCAGGGGATGAACTGCATGTAGGTGAGCCCGGCCCCCTTCAGAAAACGGTAGGTCTCCTCCGGGTACCGCGCCGAGTAGTCGTTCACCACCGAGAGGGCGTTCACCGCCACGCCTGAGTCGAGGAGAAGTGCCGCCGTATCCATCACCCGCCGCCAGGTGCCTCGCCCCCCGGGGTCGCGTCGGTACCGGTCGTGTACGTGCTCCGGGCCGTCGATGGAGAGCCCCACGAGGAAATTGTAGTCCCGGAAGAGGGAGGCCCACTCACGGTCCACCAGGATACCGTTGGTCTGGAGCCCGTTCCCCACGGTCTTCCCGCCGCCGTACCGCTCCTGGTATTCCACGGCCCTCCGGAAAAAATCGATCCCCATGAGGGTCGGCTCCCCCCCCTGCCAGCTGAAGGAGACCTGCGGGACCGGGCCGGAGAGAAGCTGTCGCGTCATCACCTCAAGGGTTTCGAGATCCATGCGGTGCGCACCGCTTCCCGGGAAAAGCGTCGATTTTCCGTGGTAGAAGCAGTAGGTGCAGGCCAGATTGCAGTCAGGGCCCGCCGGCTTCACAAGAATGTTGGAGAGCGGTTTGCCTGCCATCGCACGTTATCCGAAAGACAAAGCGTTCCTCAGCGCTTCACCCAGGGGCTCCCCATCCTGAGAACCTCGCGTCCCGAGACGTCATTGATTATCACCGCTGCCATCATGTACCAGGCGTTCAGGGCGCAGAGCATCAGCTCGTAGCCGGCCACCTTGTTCATAACCGGAAAACCGAAATGCCCCAGGTCGAGAAGGATGAAGCCGACGAGGAGCAGCGTGAAGGTCGATGCCATGGCGCCGTGCACCCGCAGCGAGGCGAACCACATGATTGCGGTATAGAGGGTCCAGGCAACCAGGTACCAGCCGACGTCGGTTGTCGACAGCTTGTAGATTTCGTAGAAGTTCAGAAGCCAGATGATGCCGAGGCCGATCCAAAAGGCCCCGTAGGATACGAAGGCGCTGTATCCGAAATTGTTCCCCATTTTCTGTTCCTGAAATCCTGCGATCAACTGCGCAATCCCTCCGAACACGAAGGCCATCGCCAGCACGGGGCCTATGCCACACCATCCCACGTTGTGAAACTGAAGTATCAGCGTCGTCAGACCGAATCCGGCCAGCCCCACCACCGCGGGGTTTCCCTTTTTCTGTTCTCCCATTTTTATCTCCACTGTCGAGTTATTTGATTGTATAGACATTTATACATTTATGGGGAAATTTTTGTCAATGAAAAGAAAAAGAAAAGGATACGGGAAAAAACGACGATACCGCCGTCGGTTCACGTATTGCATTGCCCCTTCCCGCTCACTGGCAGAGTAAAGAGGCCTCCCGGACCCCTTTCCGGAAATCGAGCCGGAGGCGCTCCTTCCGGCACTGCACGAGAATCTCCCCTGGTGGAAATCCGGCGGCGACATAGGGATTTTCGTAGCGGCCGAAATCACCAGTCGGCACTGCTCTCCCCCGCCGCGTCAAGGGGCCCCTCCATCCGAAACGGACCTTCCCCTGCGACGGAGAATCATAGCGCACCCTCAGCCCCCAGAAACGGACCTCGGCCCGGACGATCCTGTCGATGAAGTCCGCGAAGGGTCCGTCGGTGGCCTTACGCCCCATCTCGCACAGCCAGACGTTGCGCCTCCCCGGGGCGATGACCTCGCTCCCCGCGTACTCCCCCCGGTCCTGCCAGCGGTACCCGTTCCTGGAATAGAGGGCGATATACCCCCTCCCCTTCCTCCCGAAGATCCATCCCCCCTCCTCCACCACCTCGTCAAAGGCATGGCGCGGGAACCATGCGTGGGAGAAGAAGAGCCTGTTGGTCATGTAGATCCCCCGCCTCCCGGAGACCCGGTACACCGCGATCAGCAGGTTCCCCGTCTGCCCCACCCTCGGCAGGGTGCCGGAGCCGACCCAGTAGCCCCCGGAGGTGTCCCCGTCGTGGCCCGGATGGGTGGTGAAGCAGACCGCATCAGGGGAGAGCGTCGCCTGCCAGATGTGCTGCTGGTCCCCCCCGTAACCCTTCCGGTAGTCCTGTGCCGAGCTGAGCATGTAGTCCGGCGTCCGGTAGGTGCGGATGTTCACCTCCTCGCGGGTGTTGCGCGTCATGTCCCGCCGGAAATAGCGGGTCACGGCCCAGGAGAGCCCCGTCCCCAGCAGAAACCGTATCAGCGTTCGATTCTTCCTGAAGGAGATGAAGAACTGGTTATCCCACCACCGGTACCGGTCGAAGAGTCCCATGACGCCCCGGAAGGTCTTCGGATGAGCGTAGGACTCGAGACTCAGAAGCGTCATGAGGTCGTCGGGGTTGGAGAGATCCAGCCCCCATCGTGAGGCCTCCCGGATCCTGATCCCCATGCGCTGGCGATTCTCCATGGCCTCACTGCCGATATCCGTGGCGATCTCGTAGATCACGCGGGGGAGCCGATAGCGTTCGCTCAGGGCGAAGGAGACCGCGCTCATGTTGTCCGCCCCCGAGAATATGCCCATGCCGAACATGAGCTTCTGGATGTCGGCGGTAGCCTCCCTGGCGCCGTCCTGTTTCTCCGCCCTGTAGCTCCTGCCGTGTGTTGACCCGAAGGTCCCCCTGAAGCTGTTCAGCGCCATGTCAAGGAAGAGAAGGTCCAGGATGATCTCGGCGCTCCTGGCGATGACGGGATCACCGCAGAAATCCACCAGGTTCACCAGGGCGGTGAGGTCCTCGTCGTAGTATACGTGTGAGAGCCACTCGCTGAAGCCGGTGCGGTACCTGAGGTCGAGCCACTGCAAAATCCTCCGCCGCGCCGCGGTCATCTTCTGGAGGCCGGTCATGCCGGAGTTGGTGAAGACCTCGTCACGATAGAGCTGCCCCGCCAGATACTCGTTGCAGGAGAACATGATCTGGTGGTTCTCGGTCCATGTGCACATGGAGTCAATGCCCGGTTCGTCGGGCCAGTACTTGAAATCCAGCAGGGTCCTCCGCGCCTCCTCCCTGAGGGACCGGCCCACCAGGGGGCTCCCGCCGAACTGGTAGAGCATCCGCACGATGCCCAGCATCACGAAGTCGGCGCAGTCGCGGCGTTCGTTGATATAGCGGATCGCTCCGCGAATGGCCCCCCGGTGCACCGGTCCCTTCCCGCGGTAGATGCGGGCCAGCTCGTAGTAGTATCCCTTGATGCCGGAACCGGCGGGGTTCCTGGCGCAGTGCCTGAGCAGTTCCTCCCGCCTCCTGCGAAAATCCCGCTCGAAAGGGCTGGCACTGTACCGGTCTCTCACGGGCGCCACGGGATACCCCCGGGGCGGCCTCTCCATGACCCTGAGGGTGAAATCAGCGACGCTGGTGGTGTCGAAGAAATCGTACTGGAATGATCGCTCCTTTCCGACCTCATCGCCCGCCCCCCTCATGATCTCCTCCCGGCGATCACCCCTTTCAGGGTCGCCTCCTCTTCCGGGTCAACGGCGCCGTCGACCTTCCTTCTTCTCTCCAGAAGCGCCTTCAGCCTGCCGTGAAGCTCCGGCGTGAGGGGATACCGGAAGGCGAAGATCAGGGCCAGGACAAGGAAGACCGCGGGAACGAGGAAGAAGACCACCCGCAGCACGGTGATGAAGCCCTCCGTCTGCGGCTGCTTCACCATCTCGGTGACGCCCTCGGCGACCCGCCGCACGGGTGGCCTGTATCCCGCGAGCTTGATCGCGGCGGAGACGATGAGGAGGCTGAAGGCCGAGCTGAGCTTCCTGGTGAAGGTGAAAATCCCCGAGAACATACCCTCCCTGCGCCTGCCGGAATAGAGCTCGTCAACGTCCGGCATGTCGGGAAAGATGGCGTAGATCATTATCACCACGCCGCCGGTGCCCAGGCCCACGACTCCGCTGAACAGGTAGACGAACACCCTGGGCTGTTCCGGGGTGATGAAGAAGCTCGTGCACATGGCGGCGATCCAAACCAACGCCGCCGCGATATATCCCCTCTTTTTGCTGCTCCTCCTGCTGATGGCGTAGTATACCGGTAATGACACGATCTGCATTATCAGCAGTATGCCCAGCACAGTGTCCGTCTCCCCCCCTCTTCCGAGGTAATAGGTCATGAAATAGATCACGATGGCGGACACGAGGTCCATGGCCACGAAGGCCATGATGTACATGACCAGCACATTGATGAAGGTGGGGACCCTGAAGGGCTCCACATAGGACCTGAGCACACTCACCGACTGGCCCGCTGACTGGAACTCGGTCCGCTCCCTGGTGACCAGGAACGTGATAATGAAGGGGAGCGCGAACATCGCCCCGAAAATCAATGCCATGGCAATGTATCCCGATCTCACGTCGGGATAGAGGCTTATGATCTTCAACGGCAGCACGGCACAGAGGAGCGACGAGAGTGAGGAAAAGAATATCCGATACGTCGTGAGGGACGTCCGCTCGTTGTAATCCAGCGTCAGCTCCGCGGTGAGGGCGTTGTAGGGAATCATCACCATGGTGATGACGGTCGAAAAGAAGACGTATCCGATCATCACGAAGGCCATCCTCTGCCATTCCTGAGAAAAATCAACGGGATACCACATCACGAAGAACGAGAGGAATATCAGCGGAACCCCGGCGATGAAGTAGGGTCTCCTCCGCCCGAACCTGGTCCTGGTATTGTCAGAAATGTACCCCATGATGGGATCGCTCACGGCGTCCCATGCCTTGCTCACGAATACCACGAGCCCGGCATTGAACGGGTCGATGAGCAACACGTCGGTAAGAAAATACAGGTAGAAAAAGCCGATTATCACCAGTGATCCTCCCCCGTAGAGGTCACCCACGCCGAAGCCGAGCTTCGTGGCGAATCCCAGTGTCTCGCTGCTCCCTGTCTTCATCCTCATCTCCCCCTTTCGTTATTTGAGAAAGTCACGATACCTCGTATCCACCGGCTCCCTCCTGCCGGACCGAGCCGATGCGTACACCGCCAGGACCGCCGCCAGAACCGGGAGTGACTGCTCCACGCTGGTGAGATACGGCTCGTCGAAGAGTATCCACCGCCGGAAGGCCTCCAGGCTGCGGAAGAGGGCATGAAACGCGAAGATGCCGGTCTTCTCCCTTTTCACCTTCGCGCCCAGGAACCTGACCCTGGGCGATTCCGGCCCGGTATAGATCCCCGTTCCCTTGCTCCCGTACACCTCTATGGATACCGGCTGTTCCGGCACGGCGATCATGGAGCTGGAGATTCCAAGGATGCTCCCGTCGTCCATCTCCAGCGTTCCCATGCAGAGATCCTCCACCTCAATGTCCCGGAACCTCCTCTGCGCCGTCATTCCCTGGGCGGCCACGGGTGTCTTATCCCTCACCGCCCAGAGGAGCGCGTCAAGGATGTGGCTCGCCTGGGTGATGAGTGTCCCCCCTCCGGCCGTCTCGATCCTCCTCCGCCATCTCCCCAGTCCGAAATAATCGTCATCCCGATACCACGGGAGGTTGCAGCGGCCGTAGGTGATGTCCCCCAGGTCCCCCCGCTGTGCAGCCCGGGCCATGGCGTAGCAGGCGCTGTCGTAACGGTACTGGTAATTGATGCCCACCTTGACGCCCTCCTCCCGCGCCATCCGGCAGATGTCCATGGCGTCGTGGAGCGAGGTGCACACCGGCTTCTCGCAGAAGACCGGGATCCCCCGCCGCACGGCGTCGGTGATCATCCCGTGGTGCAGGTAATGGGGGACCGCCAGGTAGACCGCGTCGATCCCCGGCACCCCCTCGTACATCTCCGCCGTCTCGGTGAAATGCCGTGGGATGCCGTGCCGCTTCGCGAAGGCCAGTGCGGTCTCCTCCACCGAATCGACGCAGGCGGCTATCCTGATCCGGGGGTTCAGCTTCACACCCAGGGCTATGTAGCGGGATATGTCGCCGCATCCCACAACGGCGATGGTGAATCGCTTTGCCATGACTACCTCCCCTCCCTGCCGCTGCATAACCACCGCAGTGCCGCCAGGGTCACCTGTCGGAACCCTGCGTTGCCGATGGAGGAAGCGCAGTGCCCCGGCTCGATGTAGCAGACACGCCCCTTCCCCTCCTCTCTGGTCCAGACCATCGGTTCCTCCCTGCCGCCGTGGAGGGCGTGGAAACGCACCGCGGTCCCCCTGTAGACATCGTGGAGATAGAGCTCGTCGCGCACGGTGAACCCCCCGCAGCCGGCGAAGATTGAGGAGGAGCCGGGCGACGGGATCACCTCGAATTCCATTATCGCGTCGTGGGATACGAATCGTCCCCCCAGGAGCTGATAGTACTCGGCGCAGCTTTTAAACGAGGCTGATGCCGAGTGTATACCCAGGAGCCCACCGCCGGCGCGGAGGAAGTCCCGGAGCGCCTCCAAGGCCGCGGCGGAGATGCGCCGCCTGTGGAGGTAGATCACCGCCGCGGCATAGCCCCCGCCGCGGAGGGATTTCAGCGCCTCGATGCTTCCCCGATGCACCACCTCGTATTCGCCGGAATCCCGCAGCAGGGACAGCAGCCTCCGCCTGGCATGGAACTTCGGATGGATGGTTCCCGAAGTGATGGCCAGCACTTTTGTATTCATACATTCACCCCCTCGTTGCGTTCACGATATCGGCGCCACACGTTTTCAAACCACGAATCCGGATCCGGCACAGGGCGCACCGGGACGAAGGTGCTGAAGAAGCGTCCCCCCGCATCCATTGACGTTTCCACGATCACAGAGCCGAGCGACCGGTCCAGGGGCGCCTCCCTGATGCCGGTACACCGCTCCTCGCTGTCGATTATGAAGACATCCCCCTCGCGGGCCACCAGGAACGAGCCGCGGCCACCGTTGAGTCTCTGTAGCAGCGCCAGTGTGTTCTCCAGAAAGGCCCGCTCGGTCAGCAGGAGATCCTGCAGCTCCAGGAGCGGCATGATCCCCTCCGGCGACGCCGCGCCGCAATCCCTCGACTCCTCCCACATCCGCCGGTTCTCCCCGAGGGCCCCCTCCAGCGCCGCCCTGTTCCTGATGATGCCCATGGACCGGGACATGCGGCGCCGCACCCTTTCGGCGGCGTTGTCCGGAATCATTCTTCTGCCCGGTGAAAGGAGCGATGCCAGGAACCGATACTTCCGTCGCAGGCATTCGATGACGCTGTCCCTCTCCTCCTCACTGCGGGCTGTTATCTTTGGTCGTTCCGCGATGCATTCCGCAATGCGTATGCCCCCGACCTGCCCTGCGTTCAGGGCGCTCCCCCCGGGCCTCCTGACGCCATGGGTACCACAGCACTCCCCCACGGGGAAAAGGTTGCGTACGCCGGACTCCCACCAGAGGCTCCCCCTGATCCCCCCGTTCATGTGCTGGTGGCACAGTGCGGCCTCGATGGACCGCTCAGCCAGGTCGATCCCCCGATCCCGGTAGAACTCGTAGGCCGGCAGGTTCAGCGCCCTCAGGCGCGCCACCGGGGTCTCCTGCAGCGCACCGGAGCGGTCGAGATAG
Organism: Spirochaetota bacterium; assembly: GCA_016929135.1. Lineage (GTDB taxonomy): Bacteria > Spirochaetota > UBA4802 > UBA4802 > UBA5550 > JAFGJK01. The sequence continues at coordinate 33,368 of JAFGJK010000070.1, forward strand.
CCGCGCGGCAGCTCAGGGAATCCCTCCGAGCCGCAGGGCGCTCCCCTGAATGAGGGGTTGCGCCGGTAGTCAAGGTAGACCCTGCGCCCGCGTACCCGGGTCTCGTAGTACACCAGCAGGTCCACCCGGGAGGAACCGTAGTCACCGATCTTTTCGGCATCGAATGGCCACTGGTAGCCCTTCAGGAACTGCGCGGTGAGCATGAGGTCCGCCGAGGGGAAGGCGTCGCAGAGGAACTCCCGCTCGTCGCTCCCGCCGTGGCGGCAGGAGACATACCGCGGCAGCACCTGCTGGAAGCTGCCGGAGAGGTTCCAACGCACCGCCGTGGAGGCGATGCCGAACTGGCACTCCGAGAGGTTCTGAAGAACGGCGCCCGCCCTGAGGGCCACGCCCAGCGAACCGGTCTGTGCCGAGGGATACACGCTGTCGTGGAAGAGCGAGGCCGGCCCGCCGGTGCCGAGGACCACGGCGCCGCATGCCACCGCCGTAATCCCGAGGGATGGCCCCGCCATCCCTCTTCTGTCGACGGCGATGAGGCCGAGGGATTTCCTCCCCTCCCCGTTGCGTCGGGTGCACAGCTCGATGACCCTGGTGTGATCGAGTACCGGGATTCCCAGCGTAGCCGCCTCCCCGCGCAGCGCCTCGAACATTCGTCTCGAGGTCTCCGGTCCCGCCGAGATCCCCCTGCTCCTCAGGTCGTGGTCTGTCCGAAATCCCGGGTAGTTGCCGTAACCGTCGTGCGGAAAGGGAACGCCCAGCTCCACCAGGTGGTAGAAGGCCCTGTCGGAGAGGGCCGATTCCACCAGGGCGACATCGCCGTGCATGCATCCGCCGTCGAAGAGCTCCCGCGCCATGGCGAAAGAGCTGTCGCCGGAATCGCCTGCCGGGTTGACCCGGTAATAAGTCTGCTTGTCCGAGCCGGCGTTAGCGGTGGTGCCGCCCCCCATGCGGTCGGTCACAATGATCACCCTCTCGATTCCCCGCCGGCGGCACTGGATCGCCGCGTTGAGAGCGGCGGCGCCGGACCCCACCACCGCGACGTCCGCCATCACCAGCGGGAATCCGATCCCGTCGATTGTAACAGTCTCAGGTGCCATCTTCAGAGCCTTCTGATGTGGAATCCCCCGTCGATATTGATCACCTCGCCGGTGCTGTAGGGGAAGGCGCCGGCGGCGATTGCGGCCACTGCCCCGGCCACGTCCTCCGGCTCCCCCCACCGCGGCAGGGGGAGCAGGCCTCCGGCGATCAGGGAATCGTATTTCTCCGCCACCGCGGCGGTCATGTCGGTCCGTACGATGCCCGGCCTGAGCTCGAACACGCCGATGTTCATCGCCGCAAGGCGGGCCGCGAAGAGCTGCGTCATCATTGACATGCCCGCCTTGGAGATGCAGTAATCCGCCCTGTCAATCGAAACGGTGTAAGCCGACAGCGAGGATATGTTGATCACGCAGGGGCGCCCCCTCCCCCTTTTCAGTAAGGGGACCAGGTCCCTGGTAAGCAGGAGCGGGGCGATGAGGTTCACCGCGAAGAGGCGCTCGATTTCGCGCCGCTCCAGCTCCAGGATGTCCTTCCTCCCGGAGGTGGTGATCCCGGCGTTGTTCACCAGGAGCTCCAGCGACCGGCCGGCCTCCGCCGCCGCGGCGACAACGGCCTCCCTGGTGGCATCATCGGCGATGTCCCCTCGGACGTAGCGGCAGGCGTCACCGAGCCCGGCGGCGCTCCGGATCTCTTCCATGAGCCCCATCACCGAGGACTCCTCCCTCCTCCCGGTGATGATGACCGAATATCCCTCCCTCGCAAGCCGGAGCGCCACCGCCCTGCCGATCCCGGCGGTCGAACCGGTCACCACCGCCAGAGGATTGCAATTCCCGTCACTGTTCATGCGCGCACCCCCCTCGTCGCAACCGTACCCCCCGTCAGAAGATCCCCCTCAACCTCGCAGTGCAGAATGCGGCTGCTCCGGTTCACGATGTTGTCCTGGATCCACCGGGCAGCGAGGAAGGCCATCTCGAATGTGGAGAGGTTGATGGTGGTGACCGCGGGCCGGAAGAGCTTCCGCATGGGGCTGTTGTCGAAGCCGGTCACCGATATCCGCCCCGGAACCGGTGCCCCCAGGAGTTCCAGCTGCTGTATCAGCCGTATGGCGAAATTATCGTTGAAGCACATCACCGCGTCGCACTGACGATCCAGGAAAAATCGGGCCGTCTCTGCCGTCACGAGGTCGACCCCCTCCACCGAGAGGACGCGGTCCTCACCGAATCCGCCGGAATGCTCGATCTCGCCGATCATATACCCCCTGTGCCTGTCCCTGTCCACCGGGTGTCCCCTGTAGCCCAGGTAGCCGATCCTTCGATGACCGTCCTCCGCCAGGTGGCGGTGGAGCCGCACCATCCCCTTGACGTGGTTGCAGCTCACGTAGTTCTCCCCCTCCGGCGTGCGATTCAGAAAGACTCGCGGAATGCCGCGGGAGCGCAGCATCCCCCGCGCCCCTTCGCCGAGATCCCCGAACGCCAGTATTATCCCGTCGGTGAAAAAGGAACTGCCGCGGAGCTCCTCCTCCAGGCTCGGAAACGTCACCACCTCGATCGTCTTCTTCTCTTTAAAAACGTTGTTCATGGCATGAACGATGTCCGCCATCTCATAGAATGGATTGCCCCGTATCTCCTCCTCGCCGGGAATGGCCACGGTGAGGTGGACGCTGGCCCTGCCGGCCTGCCGCCTCCTCCTCTGGAGCGAGAAGTTGTGCTTTTTCGCCACGGCCATCACCCGCTCCCTGGTGACGGAGGAGATGCCCGGCTCGTTGTTCAGCACGCGCGAGACGGTGCTGGCCGACACCCCGCACTGCGCGGCGATGTCATCGAGGGTCTTCGGCGCTGCCATGGGGCCTCCTCTCCGGGTTGTACACGGTGCAGCGGACCGGCCGCTGCTCCCTGAGGAGCTTCGAGCAGCCGCCGCAGAGGGTGCAGAAGTCGATCGATTCCGGCGCGCCCGCGGCCTTCTGCGGAAAGAACGGGTCCGCCAGGCTCTGCCGTCCGAATCCGGCGAGGTCGGCATAGCCCCTGCCGATGTTCTCCTCCGCCAGGGCTGTGGCGTCCCTCCTCCCGGCGCTGTAGGCCGACCCGATGACGGCGACGCCGGGGAACGCCGCCTTCACGGTCTTTGCGTACCTGAAGTGGTCCAGCAGGAGGAGCGACGACCTCGCCTCGGGCCTGGTGAGCATGGGCGTCATCACCGGGATCCCGGCGGAGACGTTGAAGAAATCAGCCCCCGCCGCGGCGAGGAGCCGGAGCATCCCAATCATGTCCTCCAGGTCCTCGACGATCTCATCGCCGGCCGGCGTCCCGCAGCCGCCGCGGATCCCCTCGAAGAGGGAGATCCTGGACCCGACGATCATCCCGGGAAACCGGGATTTCAACTCTGCGATGATCGTGGCGAGGAAACGGGCCCTCCCCTCGCTGTTGCCGCCGAATCCGTCTTCTCTGGTGTTGGAGGGCCGCAGGAATTCCGCCCCCAGGTAGCCGTGGCATGCCTTGATATCCACCCCGTCGGCCCCCGCCTGGTGTGCCAGGGCGGCGGCTTCAAGGAAGTCCCCCCTGACGGCTTCGATCTGCGTCACCGTGGCTACGGGGACATCGTCGAGATCGTCCCTGACGATCTTAATCCTCTTCAACGGATCGCAGTTGTTTCTTCCGGGATGGTTCAGCTGAACGATCAGGGGAGCGGAGGGATTGATTTCACGGAACGAGGCGACGAGCCCCTTGAAGCTCTCCAGGGTATCCCGGGTGAGCATCAGGCCGCTCTGCCGTGCCAGGGCGTCACCGCTCACCGCCACCGCCTCGGTGAAAACGAGCCCCCATCCGCCGCAGGCCAGCTGGCGGTACCGCTCCCGCACCGCCTCCCCGGCCCTCCCCCCCGTATCGGCCGAGTTCAGCTCCATGGCCTGGGCCGCCAGGCGGTTCCGGCAGGTCCGTCCACGCAGATCATAGGGGGTGTACAGTATTCGTGGCATGCTCCGCGGTTTCTCCTCTCTCATGCTATATAGTTTATTGCATGCAATAATTGCAACTACTTTTTTTTATAATCTCCACGACGGATTAACTCAGGTTGAGCCCTGTGAGGATATCTGTTCGTTCACGGCCGCGGGGAGAAGAGGTGAATGGCCGAACACGGGGTTCCTGCGGTCGGCCCCATGGTTACGGCAGGGGACAGCTACTCCGTCCCCATATCGCCGCGCCGGGGGAGCGAGAGTTTCAGGCGCAGCGAGACGAGCCGAATCGCCACTATGACGGCGATGGATGCCACGGTGGCTGCGGCATCGCCAGCCCCCGCCATATCCAGGAGAAGGTACACGATCCCACCGGCGATGCAGGCCGTGGCATAGATCTCCTTTCGGAGCACCAGCGGCACCTCGCCGCACAGCATGTCGCGGATGATCCCCCCGGCCACGGCGGTGGCGACCCCCATGAGCACCGCGAACACCGGCGCCAGCTGATACGCCAGGCCCTTCTTCAGGCCGATCAGGGTAAAGACGCCGATCCCCAGGGCATCGAAGAGCATCAGCAGGCCGTTGATTCTCGCGATCCTCCGGGCGAAGCAGAAGGTGAGCACCGCGCCGGCCGATGCGGCCACGAAGTAATTGATATCCCTGAACCAGAAGACCGGGGTGTCCCCCAGGAGAAGGTCCCGCACCGTCCCCCCGCCCACGGCGGTCACGAAGCCGACGATTATAATGCCGAAGAGATCCAGTCGCTTCCGCACCCCGAGGATGGATCCGGTGAGGGAGAAGACGAAGGTTCCGATGATGTCGAGGATATAGATCAGGCTGATTTCCATTTCATTGAACCCCGCAGTGGGCGATCAGACGCGCCAGATTGGACCAGGGAAAGCACATGACCGGGGGTTCGGCAAGCGCAAAGCGGCGGAGTGAGCAATAAAAGATCAAGAATTCGCCGGATGACGCGGGAACCCTTCCGAATGTGGTTATAATTTAGCTGTATTATTTATTGTTCTATTAAATTTAAATTGGAATATTAAGAATATTAATTTATAATTTTTCTATTTTCCAAATTTTATTTAGATTGACAGCTATTTTTCCGAATTTTATTATGATTTTCACAACATATCCATAATGCAACTAGAACATTTATAAGGAGTGCCACGGCATATCATGACGGTAAGAGATAAAAAGGACAGCAGAAGAAACGAGATCATCGACGCCGCACTGCAGGTATTCTCGCGAAAGGACTACCAGGATGCCACCATATCGGAGATCACGAAGCTCGCCGGCATCTCCGAGGCAACGCTCTACGAGTATTTTGAAGGGAAGGAAGACCTCCTCTTCGCCATACCGGGGAAGATAACCGACGAATCCATTGAGTTCGTCCAGCAGATCCTCCCCTTCATCCGCGGCGTCGAGGGGAAGATCAGGGCACTGGTGCAGAAATACCTCACGGTCTGCCAGGAAAATCCCGAATACACATCCCTGGTGATGCTGCAGCTGAAGACCAACATCAAGTTCCGGTCCACCGAGGCCTTTGAGATTATCCGGAAGGGGGCCCGCATCCTGCTGAACTGCATCAAGGAGGGGATCAGGGACGGCACGCTGAGAAGCGATACGGACCCGTACCTGACCCGGGCGATGATTCTGGGTACCATCGAGCATATATGCACCCGCTGGAGGCTCATGGGGGGGCCTGCCGATGTGAGCTCCTATACCGACCGCATCGTCGATTCGGTACTCCACGGCACCATGGCCCTCAGGGATGATCGGGACATCTCCATGCATATACGGTTCGGCGATGAGAAGGAGATAACCCTTCGGCGCGACGATGGAAACACCGCGGGGAACGACTCGGGAGATCACAAGCCCTGATCGACCCGGCTCATGACATATAGCCGGGGCAGCGGCCACTACAGGTACGAGGTAGACGCGATGAAAGAAGACACCCCCCCACTGGAGGCTCTGGACTATGAGATACCCGAGAAGGGGATCGGGGTCCTGTCACTCAACAGACCGACGAAGTACAATGCCGTGAACCTGAGGATGCTGGAGGAACTGGAGCGCTTCTGGGCCCGCCAGAAAAACGAACCGGATTCGAATGTGCTCATTCTCAGGGGAAACGGTGAAAAGGGATTCTGCGGGGGCCTGGATCTGACCTCCCTTGCCGAGGCCTCCCCCACCATAACCGCGGACCTGTTCTACCGCTTCCAGGCGCGCCTCAGCAGGGTCCTCCTGGCGATGCGGCAGGCACCGCAGCCGATCATCTGCGCCGTTCACGGTGCGGCCACCGGCCTCGGGCTGAGCTTCACCCTTGCCTCGGACGTGAGAATCATCACAACGGACGCCCGTTTTTCCGCGGCGTACATCAACGTGGGATTTGGCGGCGCGGATATGGGGTGCAGCTACTTCCTCCCGAGGATCATAGGCGCGGGCAGGGCATACGAATTCATGCTCACCGGCGGGTTCATGACGGCGGAAGAGGCCATGAATCTGGGCATGGCGAGCCGCATGGTGGGCAGGGAGAAGCTCCTCGATACAGCCATGGCAGTTGCGAAAACGATGAACTCGAAGAATCCCATGGGACTGAAGATGACCAAGGAGGCCATCAACGTCAACCTGGATGCGGGGGGCCTGGAACAGGCGCTTCAGGTGGAGGACAGGAACCAGACGCTCCTCTTCGCCCGGGGGATGCTGAATGCGCGTCAGCAGGGGAGCGGATAGGCACTGTCATCCGATCCCGTGACATAAAAAAAACGAAGTGTGGGGGAACACCATGAAAAACATGCCATGGCACAAGTCCTATGTGCCGGGGGTCCCGGCATCCATTGACTACGAGAGGATAACCATGCCTGAAGCGCTCAGGAGTTCAGCCCGGCGCCACCCTGACAATGCCGCGCTCATCATGATGGGGAATGCCATATCCTTCGCCCAGCTGGACGGCTACGTCGACCGCTTCGCCGCGGCGCTGGCCGAGCTGGGCGTCGGCAAGGGGGACACCGTGGCGCTGATACTCCCCAACATACCGCAGATGGTCATCGCCACCTACGCACTGTTCCGCCTGGGAGCCGTCGCGGTGATGAACAATCCTCTCTACACGGAGCGGGAGCTGGAGCATAATCTGGCCGATTCCGGGGCGAAAACCGCCATATGCCTTGATTTCTTCGTCCCCCGTGTCCTCGCCCTGCGGGAGAAAACAGGGGTTGCCGCCGTCATCACCTGCCACATGAGGGATTTCATACCCTCCGCGGAGACGAAGATGCAGAAGGACCACTACAACCTGCACATGGAGATCGCGCCCCAGGAGGGGTTGTTTGAATTCATGGATCTCCTGAAGGGGGCCCCCGCCGCACCGCCTGCGGTCCAGGTGGGATTCGACGACCTGGCCGCCCTCATGTACACCGGCGGAACGACGGGCGTCTCAAAGGCGGTCATGCTGAGTCACGGAAACTCCAGCATCAGCGTCCAGCAGTTCAGGGCCTGGCTCTTCGACCTGGAGGAAGGGAAGGAGCGGGTACTGGCGGTGCTCCCGTTTTTTCATGTGGCCGGGTACACCGACATCATGAACCAGTGCATCTACCGCGGATTTACCGCCATACTTGTCCCGAGGCCCGACGCGGCGATCATCCACACCATGATCCGGGAGTACCGGCCAACGGTCTTCGGTGCAGTCCCCACCCTCTATGTGGGTCTCATGAACCACCCGGAGTTCAGGAATACAGATTTTTCCTTCATCAAAGGGTGCCTGTCCGGGGCGGCGCCCATGGCGATGGAGACGCTGCGGGCCTGGGAGGCCGTGGTGGGGACGCCGATCATCGAGCTCTACGGCCTAACCGAGACCACGGCCATATGCCACTTCAACCCCTGGCGCGGCACCGCCAAGGTGGGCAGCGTCGGCGTCCCCGTGCCGGACACCGAGTGCCGCATCGTGGACCTGGAGACCGGCCAGACAGACCTCCCCTTCAGCCAGCCCGGGGAGGTGATAGTGCGGGGACCGCAGGTATGCGGCGGTTACTACGGGAAACCCGAGGAAACGATGCAGTCACTGCGCGACGGGTGGCTCTACACGGGCGACATCGGCTACATGGACGACCAGGGGTACCTCTTCATCGTCGACCGGAAGAAAGACCTCATCATCGCGGGGGGATACAACATCTACCCGCGCGAGATCGACGAGGTCCTCTACGAGCATCCCAAGGTCAAGGACGCCTGTTCCTTCGGGATACCGGATTCGTACCGCGGCGAGACGGTCAAGGCAGTCGTCGTGCTGAAGCCGGACGAGAGCGCCACGGAGAAGGAGATGGAGGATTTCTGCCGGGAGCGCCTCTCGGCCTACAAGGTGCCGAAGCAATTCGAATTCCGGGAGCAGCTCCCCCTGTCGGCCACCGGAAAGATTCTTCGGCGGGTTCTGCGCGATGAGGCGATGGCAGAGATGAACGCGGCCGGGAAGTGACACGGAAAGGGCACAGGGCCAGACACCACACACAGAGGAAGGAGAGAATGGAAACTCAATTCATCAGCGAGAGGAATTTGAAATTCATGCTGTACGAGGTCTTCGACGCGGAGTCGCTGCTGCGGTATCCCTATTTCTCGGAACACAGCCGGGAAACCATCGACATGATGCTGGAAACGGCCATGAAGATAGGGAAGGAACGGCTGCGGCCGCACTACGAGGAAATGGACAGGAATCCCCCGCGCTACGACGGCAAAACGGTGAAGGTGCATCCCATGGTGCGTTCCTTCATGAAGGAGAGCGGCGACGGGGGATGGATCTCAATCTTCGCCCCCTTCGAGCAGGGTGGGCAGCAGATGCCCCTGTTGGCGGGCTTCCTGCCCACCTTCATCTTCAATGCCGCCAACTATTCCGCCAGCGTCTATCCCGGGCTCAGCACCGGAGCGGCGCACCTCATCTCCTCCTTCGGGACCGAGGAGCTCCGGAAGGCCTACATACCGAAGCTCTATTCCGGCGAATGGCAGGGGACCATGGCGCTCACGGAGCCCCAGGCGGGGAGTTCCCTCGCCGACATCACCACCACCGCCACGCCGACCGATGACGGATCCTATCTCATACGGGGTCAGAAGATATTCATCTCCGCCGGCGATCACGACTGCGCGGAGAACGTGATCCATCTGCTCCTCGGTAGGATCCAGGGGGCGCCGGCCGGCCTGAAGGGTTTATCGCTCTTCCTGGTACCGAAGAACCGCATCGACGGAGGCGGGAAGCTCGTGGCGAACGACGTCACCACCGCGGGGATATACCACAAGATGGGATACCGGGGCGCCCCCATCACGCAGCTCGCCTTCGGTGACGGCGACGACTGCCGCGGATTTCTCGTGGGCGAGCCGAACAGGGGGCTCTCCTACATGCTCCAGATGATGAACGAGGCCAGGCTCTCCGTGGGATTCGCCGCCACTGCCATCGCGTCGGCCGCCTATTACAGCGCGCTGGGGTACGCGGATGAGCGCCCCCAGGGGAGACCAATAACATCGAAGGACCCCCAGTCGCCCCAGATACCCATCATACAGCACGCCGATGTCAAGCGGATGCTCCTTTTCCAGCGTGCGGTCATCGAGGGATCCCTGTCGCTCCTCATGCAGTGCACGAAGTATGCCGACCTCGAGATAGTCTGTACCGGCGTGGAGAAGGAGAAATACAAGCTTCTCCTGGACCTTCTGACGCCGGTGGCCAAGACCTATCCCTCGGAGACGGGCATCCTCTCGGTGAGCCAGGCGCTCCAGTGCCTCGGGGGCTACGGCTACTGCGACGATTTTCCTGTTGAGCAGTATTACCGGGACATGCGCATCCACCCCATCCACGAGGGGACCACCGGCATCCAGAGCCTCACCCTGCTGGGAAGGAACGTTACCATGAAAAACGGAAAGGCCTTCCAGCTCTTCCTGGCGGAGGCGGAGACCGCCATGGAGGACGCCGAGACCATCCCCGAGCTCGCCTCCTTCGCGGGGGAGCTACGCCGGGCCGTCGAGACGCTGAAGACCGTAACGAACAGCCTGATCGGTCTTGCGATCAAGGGGAACATCGATCTCTTCCTCGCCGACGCGACACTCTACATGGAGATGTTCGGCATACTTGCGGTGGCGTGGCAGTGGCTGCTGCAGGCCACCGTCATCTCGAAGGCCCTGGCGAAGGGAACGGCGGGGGTGGACAGTACCTTCTACGGGGGGAAGATGTACGCCTTCCGCTATTTCTTCGGCTACGAGCTCCCCAGGATCGAGGGGCTCGCCAGGCGGCTCATGAACGCCGACGGACTGACCGTGGAGATGCCGGGAGAGCTGTTCCGCGATTGAGGGGATCCCGATACTCGGCCGATATCACCACAACCGCAATGACTTACCGTCTCGCCGGTGAGCGTTGTGTTCCCCCGGAGGGCAAGGAGCTGGTGGACATTGAACGTCGCAGATCGATAGGTGCCCCCATTATATTATCCGATTCCCCGTCATTTCATTCTTGACAATGTGAAAACGTTATGCAATCAGATGACCAGACACTGATACAGCACCTCGCGCGCCGCGGTGCGCTGATTGCGGGCATCGTCCCGAACCGCGAAAAGGGGCCCATGAACATCCTCGATTACGTGCAGAACGTCCAGGCGAAACAGTACAAGTCCGGGGACATCGTCTTCTCCCAGGGGGAGAAATGCGACGGCAAGATGTACTTCATATTCACCGGCGAGATATCGGTGATAAAGAAGCACGAGAACAGCGAGCAGGTGATACGTAAGATCTATCCCGGGGAGTTTTTCGGGGAGATGGCGCTCATCAGCTCCGAGCCCAGGGCCGCGACGATCAAGGTGACCTCGAAGGAATCGCGGCTGGGGATCATCGACGAGGCGATCTTCTACAAGCTTGCGAAAAACAGCCCCGAGTTCCTCTTCGCGCTGCTCAAGGCAACGATCAGCCGGATGTGCGAGTTGGACAGCAGCCTGGACAGGCTCAGGGACGGCTCGGCCGAGGAATAGGCGGAAAACGGCGCATCGTGAGGCCCCGCAGGTGTCACCCCACTGAAACGTTCGGCGGCGCCGTTTTCGAGTGGGGCGCCCTCGTCAGCAGGACATGCCGCCCGGAGGCTCAGGGTCAAAGGGAAGGGGGAAAGGCGGGATCCATTCCGCTCGAGGGAGGGGTATTCGCCCGTCACGCTTCGACGTCGATATTGCCGCCGATACCGGTGGTCTCGGACACCCGTTCCGCGACGTTCACCTTCAGCATCTTCTCCTGGAGGTCCATCCCGGTGGCGACGATGCCCTTCAGCATGTCGTTCATCCTCTGGATCCCCTCGGTTATGGACTGCTGTTGATTCACTGCCACTGTGTTCATAGACCCTCCTTCCGTGCGACACTGGTCTGTATCTATAGGTATCGGCAAGAGGTGATGGGGAGATAAGCATTTTTTCGATGTTACTGCGTCATTTCCTTGATCATCCTGTTTTCCCCCTGCTTTTTTCGGTGCCCCCTATGGTTGTGTCTTCACGATAAACATCCGGATCCATCAGATTGTTCCTCAACAGGTAGACCGCGTCGACAGAGGGAATGTCCGGCGAATACAGGAATACATCGTACGCCTGATCAAATGTCGGGTATGGATGTTGAAATGAGAGTAAACGGGATCACGACGGCGCTGCCGGCCGCAATGAACAGCGACATGGCGATGGTGCTGACGGGATAATTGCACACTGAAATAGTCTCAATATGCGAATGATTTCTCATTTTGCGATACGAGTGGATTGCCAACGATTCAGATTGATCCACTTATTCTGGTAATGTCCACAAATCATACCTTTTCTTGGACAATTATTCAAAAAATATCCAATTAATTCGCAACCCTTCACTCACCATGTTTTTTATAACCTGGAACGAATCTTGCAATTAAATCTACCAATGCTCAATGGGTACGTTCATGAAGAAATAATCAGGCGGGTTTTCCTGCAGTTATGTTTTTCAACCCTATCCCGCCTCGGAGACAAACCGAGTGCCTTGATAAAACCTGAGGAGAGTCCGTCTCCGGGGAGTGAATGCATGCAATGTATGATGTCGCGAGGAATCGGATCATGGTTATTATATACGCAGCATATCCGGCCCCAACCGGATCCCCCCCCTCCGTCCCGGGGGGAACAGCATGAAACCGAGAGACGCAGAAACATACCGGCGTATGTCGTCACAATCGCCAGTATCAACACCGGCTCCTGCCTCCCCCCCACGGGGCTTTCATCTCTCCCGCCCGGTCGCGTGACTGCCGCAACCCGGGTATCCTTTCACACCACAGCTGCTATCGCGCCTCCTGGTGGATAAAATGTCTGTAGATGGCACAAATGAAGGAAAAGCATCCCCCCCCCTGTTTATTTTGTCCCCCCGGGCGGTGTGGATCAACCTATCGACAGATGGGGCATGAGGTTACGAAATTTAATGAAGGTGGTAACTATGAAAAAAACCCTCGAGACGATCATCCTTGTGACCATAATGGCTCTCTTCGCCTCCTGCACGTCCATCCAGGAACAGTGCAGGGAGTATCCCACCGCCCGAATCTACTATAAAAACCTCGCCAAGTACAAGAGCTACCTGGACCAGCGCAAGGCCAGAAGCGCCGCGATAATTCCGGTGGGCCTATATAAAAGAAACGAGGTGATGACCGAGGAAGAGGTAGGATGGGACTATGCCAAAGAGAGCGATTATGAAATATACACCATACGGCTGAGCAGGAATTTCAGCCTCACCCTCCTGACCGTGATCGGAGTATTATACCGCTACAAGGAAATCAATACGATAAGGCACAAGGCCTACTTCTACCGGGAGGTCCCCCTGGGATACAGCAGGTTCCACTATCACTTCACCGGCGGTATCGTCAATATCTACGTCGATAAGCAGAGGAACCTCCTGGTGATGCACTGCAACAACACGGGACAGGATTATTACATCATCGGCTATGTGGATAGATGGAAGGCCAGCAGGAGGCTGTTTTAATGGAACTGTGCACCTTCAGGTCACGTCTTTGCGCCACGAGAATACAACCTGTTGTGATTGCGGCGATCGTATCCCTCTCCACGGTCCTGATCCACGGCGGGTGCTACAATTTCGCCTATGTCCGGGGTACCGGATCTCAGGGCAGCCTGTCGCACTATGCGGCCCTGCTGAACAGAAACCGTGCCAGGGCGATGGCAATGGTCTATCAGGAATTCAAGATGCGCACGGTGCCGAGCCGGGGGAATGGCTGGGAGTATTTTAGAACCACCTCCTGGGAGGGCTACGCCCTCTTCATAAAAAATCCCTCCATGGAGATCGAGGAGGTACGGGCGTCGGTGCGGAAACGGATCGGCGCACAGGAATACGAGGTGCAGTACTATTACAAGGACGTGTACGGCATGGTGTACAACTTCATCGAGGAGGGATACGGCAGGGCGGTGATCGACACGCGGAGACGGATGATACTGGTGGAGGCGCCCAACGGCCCCGAGAAGAACATTATGGTCGGTTACGTCACCAGGCCCAAGGGGCCGGGGAGGCTGTTTTGAAGATCCCTACATCCGATTCTTCCATGATGGGGATGCGGTAGTAAGGAGGTCTCCACGAAAAAGATACTGTTGAGCGTCGCGTCGGTCCTTGTGGTCCTGCCGCTGACCTTCTTCGATTACGGGACTCTGGAGGGATGATGCTTCTGCCGGCGTCGGGGGTCGACACGGGTATAATCCCGGAGAGAATGTCCGAGCTGTATATCTACAAGGTGGGGGGACCTATTATGCCACGGTGGCCTGGCCTATCTATGACATGTATGAAGACATCTATCTGCCTTCCGACGTGCAGTGCAAGATGTTCAACTCCAAGAGCAACAATATCGGCACCGTTTCCGATGCCGGGGCCAACGGAACCATGGCACATGACTATGCCACGACCAGCAGCTACAATCAAACATGGGTCGGCCATTTGTTACAATCGGAACTGACGATGTCCGCTTTTAAGGCAGGTACGACCTATTACGTGAACGTCATTCTGAAGGAGAGTACCGGGTACAAGTCGGTCTAAAGGGTGAAGCAGTTCACCACCGCGGAGTGACCGTCGATGGTGCGAAAAGGAATATTAGGGATAAGCGTGGAGGTAGCTCCGAACTATCCTGATATATATTACCGTGGAGGTTTGTTATGAAACGATTCGTGATTCCGTGTTTGCTGGTGTCGCTGGTTCTGCCGGCGGCGGGGGCCTTTGCCCGCGAGGGGCTCTACCTGGGGGCCGGGTTCGGCTACAATGACATCACCGGCGGTGTCAACGGGGACTATCGGGAGCAGGTATACTATCTTCACAGCATGACTGGTTATGCCTCATCGAAAGACATGGTGCCCCTGACGATTGCGGCACGCCTGCAGTACAATTTCCTGCCCTATCTTTTTGTGAGGAGCGGATTCAATTATACCTTTGCCACCGAGGGGAGGATACATTATTTAACATACACCGCAACCAACAAGTACAACTTTTCGTCGTGGGAAATCCCCCTCACCCTGGGGCTGAGCCTCGATGTCCTCGACGGGAGGGCATGCCTGTACCTGGGGCTGGGCGCAAGTTACGGGCACGCCGTACTCACCGAGACCGATTATGCCAACGGGATCAAGCAACAAAAAATGCGTTTCGGATACTCCGGCTTCGGACCCCATGTCCTGGCCGGTATGGATATCTTTATCACCGATTCCCTGGGGATTTACCTGGAATTTCAGATGACCGCAAATCACGGCATGGTGGACCACAGTTATACTTCGCCAGTTCGGATTGCGTATGACGTAAACGCCGGCGGCATGTTCTACCGCTGCGGCGTGGTGTACAAGATACAGTAGGGGAACGGCCCTGTCCGGCGGCGCGGCGACGATGCCCCGCATGGGCCCCGCCGCCGGCAACCCCTTCTTCGTTCTTTTGGGAAGGGATTGATAACGTATAATATTTTTCGCACATTTCAATAAAAGAAAAGTCCTCGAACTGACGATTTAAAAAAGTAACCACACAATTTAAATCA
>JAFGJK010000071.1 GCA_016929135.1 Spirochaetota bacterium
TCATGAAGGCACCGAAGTTGGTCTTGTACGGCGTCTTGTCCCGGGAGAAGCGCGTATCACGGTGAATGCGGAAGAGGCACTCCTCCGGATCGGCCCCCTCCACCGAGGCATCGAATTTCTCGATCTCCGAGATCAGGTAGAGCGTCAGGTCCAGGACATTCCGGCGGGCCTCCTCGTAGCGCTCCCGGTTTTTCTTGAACCACTCCCTATCGTTGTGCTTTCCCAGGTCTTGGAGATACTGGATAGTGTCGGAACTGATCATGTGCCCCTCGTCCCCGATCGACTCCCCGTACACGGTGCGGTGACGATCGATGTCCGTCCCCGCCCCCTATTCCGTGCTGTCCTTCTTGCCAGAAAACAGGAATTTCATGGGATGCCGCTTCAGCTCGATGGAGATCTCGTTCATCGTCTTGGCGGTCTCCCTGAAGGAGCTGAGGATCGATCCGAGGTCCTTCTGCGAGTTCGTCAGGATCGCGTTCAGGTTGGACACGCTCCCCGCGAGATTGGACACCAGCGATTTCAGGTTCTGTCGGCTGTCCACCGTAATCTGTTTGATCACGCTCACGGTGCTGGAGAGATTCGACACCAGGGTGTTCACGTTGCCCAGCAGCACCTCCAGGTTCACCACCTCGATCCCCTCGATCACGTCGCCGGCGAGGAGGGGGCCGCCGCGGCGCTCCGGGTTCCGGAACTCGATCGTGGGATCGCCGATGATGTTCTGGTTCTGTATGATGGCGGTGCAGTCCTCGTAGAGCTCGATGTCGCGGCTGATCCTCATGGTGGCGAGGAAATGGAGCGCCGGCTTGTAGACCGGCTTGATCTCCACGACCCTTCCTATCTGGTAGCCCTTGATGCGGATGGGCGTCCCCTTCTTGATGGAGGTGATGCTGTCGGTCTTCAGATACACGTCCATGGTGGCGCCGGCGATGGAATAGCCGAGCTTCAGGAGGATCGCCAGCATCAGTATCAGTAGCGGCACTACGATGAAGAGACCGACGCGGATTTCGTTCTTAGTGAAGGCCATCGCTCGCTTTCCTACATCATCTCCATTGGTCCCTGTCGTGAGGCCTGGATGAACTGCCGGAGATAGGGATTCTCCGATTCCAGAAACGCGCCCCTGTCCCCGCGGAACACCATCCCGCCCTTATAAAACATGATGAATTCATCGGCAAAATCAAGAAAAATTTGGGGCTGGTAGGTAAAAAACAGGGTCGCCTTATTGGGATCCACTTTTCTCCTGCGCATGTTATCACTGACGGGGATAATGTTGATGCTGGCGTGATCGATGAAGGCGTGGTCGACGATCAGCAGGTCCGGATTGTTGATGATCGCCCTGGCGTAGGCGGTGCGGAATATCTCCGAGCCGGTCATGGCGATTGGCCTGAGTTTTCTGCAACGGCCGAGGCCGAAATTCTCGACAAGGGAATCGACAATGAGCTCGATCTCGTCAGCCGAGAGCTCCGAATGGTATTCCAGCGGCAGCGAGATGTTCTCCTCCACCGACATGTTGCTCAACAGCCCGTAGTCGCCGTGGAGGTAGCCGATGTCGCGCTTATGGTTGTGGCGTTCGATGTAGTTGAAGTCCTTGATGCTCCTCCCCTTGTAGTACACCTTCCCCCGGTACTCGTTATCGATTCCCAGCAGGACCGCCACCAGGGAGCCGAGGCCAGCGCCCTCCGGTCCAAAGACGACCATGGAATCCCCGGGATCCACCCGCAGGGAAAGGTCTGTGAGGGGGGCCCTCCCCTCCCCGTCAACCGTGAGATTCTCGATTACCACCAGCGCCTGATCCATTCTTCCCCGCTTTTAAAAATAGAATATCACCGATATGAAGGCATTGATGACGAATATCAGGAAGAGCGTCCTGATAACCGCCCGCGACACGTACACCGGTACCTCGAATTTCGACCGGGGGAGGAAACCGTAGTAACAGGCGATCAGGGGTATCAGGGTCCCGTAGGTGAAACTCTTTATCAGGGCCGACACCAGGTCCTTGAAGCTGAAGGCGTCCAGGAGCGCCTGAAGGAACTGGTCGGCGGGTATGTATATCGTGGTGAGGGATATGAGATAGCCCCCGAAAAACGCCACGGTATCGAATATCACGATGAGTGAGGTGATGGAGAGGATCGAGGCGATGACCCTGGGGATCACGATGTAGAGCCTCGTGTCGATACCCATGATCTCCATGGAGAGGATCTCCCTGCTCCATTTCTGGACCGCGATCTCCGTGACCATGGCCGAGCCTGAGCGGCTAATCACGATGAGCGCCGTCACCAGGGGGCCCAGCTCGCGGGCGATGATGATCACCAGTATATTGCCCAGGAATCCCTCGATGCCGAAACGGGGAAGGTTCGTGCTGGCCTGGATGATTACGGTTCCGCCGATCATCAGGGCGATGAGGATCACGAAGAGCAGCGCGTCGATGCCGGTGAACCGGATCTGGTTCACCACGATGGCATAGAGTGATCGCAGGCGGATATAGCGCAGCGACTGGAACGACGTGATGATCGATCTGAGAAAGTCCCTGAAATCCAGAACGTCCCGCCAGAAACCGATAACGCGTCTGCCGGTCCTTCCGGGGATCACCGTAAAGTCCATATCCCTGCCCATAACGAAGATTCGCACCCCGGGGGGCTCTGTAAGTATGGTCCCCGCCGGTTTAAAATCAATAACAATTTACTGCGCGGTGACAAATTCCTCTCCCCTCATCCATTGAAGCTGGAGGGAACGATGAAAAAACCGTCCTCCCGGTTTCCCCAGCGGACGATTGCAGTTATTTCTGTTGAAAAAAAACACACCGCCTCCACAATGGACCGTCGGCCCCCTGGCCGAGCACCACAACAGACCGAGGCGCCGATGAGCCATCTCCTGATCCTGCTCCTTTCGATCTTCGGAATCACCTTTGCCATGGATTCCAGCGTCCCCCGCATCCGTCTGATGATCGACAGCGTGCGCGGACCGGTGGTGGATGCAGTGGAACGATACACCCTTCCCCAGGACCCGGTCATGGTGGTTACCCGTCCGGGGCGGCGGCACTACGACAGGACCTATACCGCGATACCCCGGGGGATGCTGCAGATCGGCGGCATCGTGCTGTATCGCACCGGTGAAAAACGGAGCATTCGGAGGGTGGCGGAGGAGGTGATCCCCTGCACCGATTACTACGGCCTGGGCGAATGCGCCGGCGCCATCAGAGAGGCCAACGGCCTGGAGGGTGATTTCATCGAAGCCGGAGCCACCGTACTCATCCCGGGCTCCCGGCCGGTCCTATCCCCGCGTCTCTCGGAGAGCCGCACCAGGCGCATCTTCCCCGCCTGCGGGCTCTACTTCACCGGCAGCAGCGCAGGCGCGGGCGACTTCCTCGCGCGCATACCGAAATTCAAGCACTTCGGGATCAACACGGTGGTCTTCGACGCCAAGGACATCACCGGGATCGTCAATTACCGCAGCGCCCTCCCCCTGGTGCAGCAGCACGACCTGCACGAGAAGCGGAGCATACACAATATCGGCAGGCTGCTCCGGGCGCTCAGGGAGAACAGGATACATTCGGTGGCCAGGATCGCCGTGTTCCAGGACCACCTCCTGGCGAAGCGGGACCCCTCGCTGACCATACGCTCCGCGAAAAACGGCGGCGTGTGGAATGCCGGTTCGAAAGAGGTCTGGCTCGATCCCACCAACAGGAGGGTGCAGCAATACGTGATGGACATGACCATGGAGCTCCTGGAACTGGGGGTGGAGGAGATACAGTACGACTACATTCGCTTCCCCACTTCGGGAAACCTGAGGGACGCTCGGTTCGCCTACGATTTCGGGAGGACGGACAACAAGGGCGTGATCACCGGCTTCCTGAAGCGGGCCCACCGGGAGGTGGCGGCAAGGAACGCCCTCCTCTCGATTGATATCTTCGGTGTCGTGGCATGGGGGAAGGAATGCGACATCAGGTCCACCGGACAGGACATCGCCCTGGTGGCGAAGCACTGCGACGTGATATCCCCGATGCTATACCCCTCGCATTTCAACGACGATTTCGACGGATTCTCGAATCCCGGCGACAACCCATACCATTTCATCTACGAGGGATGCAGGAAGGTGATGCTGCTGAGCGGCGGGCGCGTGGTGGTGCGGCCCTGGCTCCAGGCCTTCCGCTGGCGCGTGTCGAATTACAATGCCGGCTACATCGAGCAGCAGGTGAAGGCATCCCTCGATTCGGGGGCGAAGGGATACCTATTCTGGAACGCCTCGAACGATTACAAGACGGTATACCGGGCACTGGGGAACGGGCGCGGTCATGACCATTGATATGTCATCGACCCTCCGCCGTTTACCTGCTCCAGGCACCGTGCGTTCACGAGCTTGGTGAATTCCTTCCTGATGAAATCCCCCTCGTAGGATGAATTCTCGGCCAGATGGCGCACCATGACGTCGAAGAGGGAATCGGCCCGTGCCTGGTCCACGCCGGGAAATTTCTCCACCATCTCGCCAAAAATAACCTCCCTGGTAAAGATACCGCTCTTGATGGCCTCCACCATATCGGTGTCCTTCTGCGACAGGGGTTCCTTCCGCTCATACTGTTTCGTGGCGGTATCGACGTAGGAGTTGATGCCGTTGTAAAACTCGTTCACCACCCTGTCGATCTCCGCGGCAGGCACGTGGATCGATTCGGCCACGGACTGGTTGGCGTCGTAGCGGTCCCAGTCGTCCGTCAGAATTCTGAGCCCGTATTCCTCGCATTTATCCCGCACCTCGGTGCCAGGAAACGGCGCCAGAATATGGAAGCCGTAGAGCGGGCTCAGCGTCGAGGCGAAGTGCAGGGTCTCCTTCACCGTCTCAGGGGTCTCACCTGGAAGCCCGAGGATATAGGAGGTCATGGCCTGGATGCCGGACCCCTTGCACATCTCCACCGCCCTCCTGCCGGTCTCCAGGTTCGTCTTCTTCTTTATAGTATCCAGGATCTCCTGGTTGCCGCTCTCCATGCCAAAGCAGAGGGTGCGGCATCCGGCTTCGTAGAGCACCTGGAGGAGCTCCTCGCTCACCGTGTCGACCCTGGCAAAGGCGCCCCAGATCTGCCTGATACCCCGCGCAATGATCTCGTTGCATATGGCGATGCACCTCTTTCTGTTCGAGGTGAAGAGGTCGTCTGAAATGTTGATCTGCAGGAATCCCATCTTCGAGAGCATCTCGAACTCATCCACCACCCTCTGGATGTCGAAATAGCGCACCCTCCGTCCCACCATGCGGCTCCCGACGCAGAAGATGCACTGGTGCGGACAGCCCCGCGAAGTGACCATGTTGATTGGCGTCCCCAGGCCACGGTATTTGCCCAGCTGGATCAGGTGGCGGGCAGGATAGGGGAAGATGTTGATATTTTCGACGAAGGGCCTCTCCTCGTTGTGGACAGGGGAGCCGCCGCTGCGGTACGAGAGCCCCAGGATTCCCGAGTAATCCCCGGAGCCGAGGGAGGCGCACAGCTCCGCCAAAGTGAGCTCCCCCTCCCCGCGGACAATAAAATCTATGGCCGGGTTCCCCTTGAGGGTCCCCTGGGCGTCGAAGGTGGCATGGGGG
Source organism: Spirochaetota bacterium (assembly GCA_016929135.1). Lineage (GTDB taxonomy): Bacteria > Spirochaetota > UBA4802 > UBA4802 > UBA5550 > JAFGJK01. The sequence continues at coordinate 5,563 of JAFGJK010000071.1, forward strand.
CCGCCGATTACCGTTTTCAGGTCAGGCGCTTCTTCCTTGTAATCCTTCAGTATCTGGTAGGCCTTCTTCACGTTCATGGTAACGGCGGTGGCCCCCACGAGATCTGGCTTGAACTCGGCCAGGACCCTGCGCGCCCTCTCCCTGGAATAGGGATTCACCACGTAATCCTCGATGATCACCTCGATCCCCTGCTGGAGCAGATATCCGGCGAGCGAGGTGAGCCCCAGGGGCGGAGACGGATTCTCCTCCCAGGGATAAGGGGGATTGATCAGCAGCACCTTTGTATTCATATACCGTTCCATTGGATAATTATTATATCCCTGTTATTACTACATTCATGAAAGTCAACATAATTTATTTAATATTGATGGAGATGCATGGATAATAATCCCTATCAATGATTACATCATCATCCGAACCGTGACGTCGGGAAATCGACCATTATCGACACTATAGACGGTTGTGTTGATTTTCGACCCAAGTGAAATCGCCATTCCTCCCGCCACGAAATTCCTATCCGGGCCCACATGATCGCCCCCCTGTTCCCCATGCACATCCATGCTCTTTCCCATAACCCCCAGGGCTGCGGGGGGTCCTCCAGCATCCGCGGAAAAATCGAGTTGACATACCGCCAACGGATGCTACACCACTCCCACCGGCAGCAGACAACAGCGGGACAGCCCCTGCAGGGGGAACAGGACCCCGTTCGTCCCGTGCCGCAAGGGGGAGCAATGACGCCTGCGGACATACGCATTCTCATCATCGACGACGAAAACCTGGTCCGGGAAAATCTCGTGGCCTACTGCGAGGATGAAGGCTTCCCGGTCGCGGCGACCACCAACGGTGAGGACGCGCTGGAGCTGTTGAAGACCGCTCACTTCGACATCGGCATCATCGACATGCGCCTTCCCGGTATCGACGGCAACTCGGTGATCCTGCAGGCACACGGCATCAATCCAGGGATGAAATTCCTCATCCATACCGGATCTACCAATTATTCGCTGCCAAAGGAGCTGGTGGATCTTGGTCTGAAGCCTGCGCATGTCCTCAGGAAGCCGATCGGCGATATGGACCTCCTCAGGGACCGTATCATCGAACTGGTCAATGACTGAGAAGAATCCCGGCAACCGGCCGGTGGGTCCCGTCTCCCGGAACGGCGGTGCATGGCAAGCCCCCCAAGTGCAGGCCCACTATGGATAAATAGTGCTTGATCACGGGCACCTCGCGCAGCTACAATGAACGGCAACTGCAGGAGGTAACCCGTACATGCACTCATCATCCCCATCACTGAAATGCCTCTGACCGGATGCAGCCGTGTTCCGAATCAGTGTGAAACGCATTGCCCTTCTCCTCTGCGGCGCCTGCATGATTCTCACCACCGCTGCGGGCATCGGATGCTGCCCCGTCGTTCCGCCCGCCCCACTGGCCGCAAAGGGCCTCCTGGACCTGAGGAGCTGGGATTTCAGGAAGAACGGACCGGTCAAATTCGCCGGGGAATGGGAATTCTTCTGGGGGGAGCTGCAGTCGCCGGATGACACCGCACCGGCGGTGGGAAGGCCTCGCCGTTACCTTGCCGTTCCGGGGAACTGGCTCGATGAGACCATGGGGGGCCGGCGGCTCGGCCCCAACGGCTACGCCACCCTGCGGCTCCGGGTTCTGCTCCCGAAGGGGCTGGAGCGTCTCTCCCTCTACATCCCCGATATGAGGACGGCCTACCAGTGCTACATCGACGGGCGTCTGGTGCATGCGAACGGGACCCCGGGGACAAACCGCGAGTCCTCGGTCCCCCAGTACCTGCCGGCGCTGAAGACGATCGAGACGGAGCGCGGCGAATGCAGTATACTGCTGAGGATATCGAACTTCCATCACGAAAACGCCGGTCCCTGGAAGGCCATCGTGGCAGGGGGCGAGGAGGAGATGCAGAACCGGCGGCAGTGGGACATTCTCTTCCAGCTGTTCCTCTTCGGGAGCATTTTCACCATGGGCCTCTACCATATGGGGCTCTACCTGTTGAGGCGTGAGGATCGCTCACCCCTCTACCTGTCCCTCTTCTGCCTGCTCGTCTCGATACGCCCCCTCATCACCGGGGAGATGTACCTGGTGCAGCTCGATCCGCGCTTCAGCTGGGAGTGGCGTCTGAAGCTGGAATTCCTGTCGCTCTATCTCGGATTCCCTCTCTTCGCCACCTTCGTGCGGTCCCTCTTCCCTGAGGACTTCAAGACCTTCATGCTCCGGGTGATCCAGGGACTCTCGGCCCTGCTGGCGGCGCTGGTCATCGTGACCCCTTCGTGGATTTACAGCCACACCGTGGAATACTACGAATACGCGGCCATGGCCTTCGGCACCTACCTTGTGGCGGTGGCGATACTGGCCATCGTCCGCAAACGTGAGAGCGCCGGGATCTTCATTGCCGGTATGGCGATTGTGCTGGTGGCCTTCCTGAACGAGATCCTGAACGATCTGAGCATCATCAATACGGGAAACTTCTTCCCCCTGGGCCTGCTGGGCTTCATCCTGGCGCAGGCGTTCCTCCTCTCCATGAGGTTTTCCAAGTCCTTCAGGGCCGTGGAGACCCTCTCCCTGGAGCTTGACGCCAAGAACCGGCGGCTCCTCTCCCTGGACAGGCTCAAGGACGAGTTTCTCGCCAATACCTCACACGAGCTCAAGACCCCACTGAACGGCATCATCGGCATCGCCGATTCCCTCATAGCCGGAGTGGCGGGGCAGCTCACGCCGGCCATGAGATCCGACCTGTCCCTGATCATATCGAGCGGAAGGCGCCTGTCGAATCTGGTGAACGACATCCTCGATTTTTCTCGTCTTAAAAACCGTGATCTCCCGCTGCGTTTCGGCACGGTGGACGTGAGGTCCCAGGTGGACATCGTTGCCGACCTGACCAGGCACCTGCGCGATGATAAAAAAACGATCATGGACAACAGGGTTCCGCAGGATCTCCCGCAGGTGCTGGCCGACGAAGACAGGCTCCAGCAGATACTGCTGAACCTGGTGGGCAACGCCATCAAGTTCACCGCGGACGGCACCATAACGGTCACCGGCGCGGAGATCCCGAGCGCCGGGGGCCGGCTTGTGGAGATCGCCGTTACGGACACCGGCATCGGCATCCCGGCGGACAGGCAGTCGGGAATCTTCGAGCCCTTCGAACAGGCCGACGGATCGATATCGAGGGAATACGGCGGCACCGGTATCGGCCTCTCAATCACCAAAAGCCTCGTGGAGCTCCACGGCGGCACCATCAGGGTGGAGTCCCAGGAGGGGGAGGGATCGAGCTTCATCTTCACCCTCCCCATCGCCGAAGTGCACGACCCGTACCGCAGGGAGCCCCTGGCGGAAGCGGCGCGCCTCGAAGGGATCCTGCGCTACCCGGATGAGCCCGATATCACGGATTCGGTCATCATCAGCCCGGTACAGGACATTGAGGAGGGACTCCCCAGGATTCTGGTGGTGGACGACGATCCGGTGAACATCAGGGTGCTGGAGAACATCCTCACTCTGCACAACTATATCGTGGAAAAATCGCTGAACGGCGCCGACGCGCTAAAGTTGATCGAGGATGGGCGCGTCCCCGACCTGGTGCTCCTGGATGTCATGATGCCCCGCATGTCCGGCTACGAGGTCTCCAGGAGAATACGTGCCAGCTATTCAAACTTCGATCTGCCGATCATGATGCTCACGGCGAAAGGGAGGACCGAAGATCTCTTCGCCGGTTTCGAGGCCGGGGCCAACGACTACCTGAAGAAGCCCTTTGAAAAAAGCGAGCTCCTGGCCAGGGTGGGCACGCTGGTGATGTTGAAGAAGGCGGTGCGGGAAAACCGTGAGGTCTTTTCGATAAAGCAGCAGCTGGAGATGGCCAGGGTGATACACCTCTCCCTGGTACCCAAGGAGATTCCCCGCGTTTCCGGCCTCGCCATCGCCGCGGAGTATCTCCCCATGGAGCGCGTTGGGGGGGATTTCTACGACTTCCTCAGGATCGATGACACGAAGCTCGGCGTCTTTATCGCCGACGTCACCGGCCACGGTATCCCCGCCGCCCTGATCGCGTCGATGCTGAAGGTTATTTTCTTCATTTTGGGAGAGTCCTACAGCGATCCCGGGACGCTGGCGGAGGGGATGAAGCGCATTCTGATCGACACCGTGACCACCCAGTTCATCTCGGCCGGCTTCATCAGCATCGACACGGCCAGGAGATCCCTCAGCTTCGTCAGGGCCGGCCATGAGCCGCTCCTGGTGGCCAGGAGGGAAGAGATGAGGATCGATTGCTATACCCCCGCCGGCCCCGTGATGGGCTTCATGCCCGAGAAGCCCTTCGAGACGATGGAGGTGCCGCTGTCCCGGGGAGACAGGCTCATCCTCTACACCGACGGGATAATCGACGCCATCGGCAGGGGGGAGGAGTTTTTCGGAGAGAGCCGATTCCACGAGGCCATTCTGCGTTACATGGAGCTGCCACCGGCCGAGTTTATCGGGGAGCTCATCGCGATGCTGAGGGAGTGGATACGCGGCAGGGGAGCCGGATCGGATATGTTCGACGACGATATCACCCTGGTGGTGATAGACGTGGAGTGAAACCGTGAAACGAAAAACGGGGCACACTCCACGGCGCGCCCCGCCATCTGAGGGACCAGGATTCGAACCTGGGTTAACGGGGTCAGAACCCGTCGTCCTGCCGCTGAACGATCCCTCAATGAAACCTGAAACCTTTGTAGTATGCAGGCATTGGCTGTCAAGTAGAAAAGAAAAAGAAATCCTCGGGGCTCCCGGCTATTTTACGTTCATGTTTACTTTCCTCCCCTCCGCCCCCCGGGGAACGGATAATAAATACTGTTCATCTTTCCGGGAGATTCCGATATTGAAAAAGGTGGCATGCCACACCACGGAGAGACCAGAGATGAAACGGACAGCAGCAGCAGCACTGATTGTGAGCATCGCCGTGATGCTATTCGCCACTACCACCCTCAGTCCCCGCAGGCTCGCGGCGCCGTCCCCGCAGACAACGGCCAGCGTGATCGCCAAGTGCGACGCCATAGGGGCAACCCAGTGCGGGAAAAAGTGCGCCGATGACTGGAGCATCACCGGTTATCACGATACCAGAACAGCCGCCTCCGGGCCGGAACAGAAGGGCGCCGTGGGCGGCATTGTGGCCATCCAGACCACTGCCCTGTGCAACCGGTGCTTCATCCGCTTCACCCTCAACCGTGATGGTGCCCAGCGGGAGGTCTCCTGCGAGGAATTTTTTCAGTACCTGGAGAGCGAGAACAGCCGATGCGGTAACTGCATCAGGCCGGTGACGCTCCCCCTGCCGGGGAAATAGTGCCCACCGGAGCGCGGGATTGAGGCGTGCCGGCGGCAACAACCGATACATGAAGTCAGACCGTACCGTGGATGCGAGGGAATGACCTGGGAAAAATGGATCATAGCGCTGGTGCCGATTCCGGCATTTTACCTGATATACTACCGGTACTTCACCTTCAGGCCCGAATACCTCAAGCACCTGGAGTCGTTCCTTTCCGGGATTGCCTTCGCCTTCATCCTGATACTGCTCTCTCCCCTCATGTTTTCGCTGTACCCCACGACGAACCCACTGGTGGTGGGATTCCTGAAGGCAGCACTGCCGGAAAAGATCGGCGCCTGTATCATCCTGGTGCTGCTGTTCCGATATTTCCCCAACTTCAGCGTCATGGAGGCGACCCTCACGGCCGCGCTCTTCGGCATCGGCTTCTCGGCGGTGGAGAACCTTTTCTACTCATTCACCTTCGGCTACTCGGTGATAATACTGCGGATCCTCTTTTCCGCCCCCATGCACCTCACCACCTGCGGCATTCTGGGCTATTACCTGGGCATGCGGGCCATGAGCGAGACCGGGCACTTCAGGCTACAGTTCCTGGCCAAGGGGATCGTCGCCTCCATCACCCTTCACGGCCTCTTTGACACGATACTCCTGGCCGGCGGCTACGTGTCGTACCTGGCCCCCCCCATGCTGATACTCATGGTGGTGATTCTCGAGGTGATGATGGCCAAGTCACAGACGATTCCGCCGCGCGCCATCATCCGGGCAATGAACCTCCGCTTCGAGGAGTGGATTCTTCTGGAGCGCCAGCCACGCTTCGAACGCTGGATACTCCAGTCCATGGGAACCAGGACGACCCCGGAGGTCCACTTCTTCCTCTGGAGGCCCGGGGCGATCCGCTTTCTCCTGGTGATCGGCCTGCTGGCGGTGGCGATAGTCTGCTTGGCCTACCGTGAGGAGATCGTGCACCAGTTCGACTTCCAGCTGCGGAACGTCGAGCAGATCATACTCTTTGGCAGCTTCCCCGTCTCCATAAGCCTGATCATCATACTTGTGGGCGCAATCAACCCGGTGTTCTTCACCACCAGCGTGATCAGGATACCGGTGATATCGGATGTGGTGACGACGGGGAGCGACGGCTTCGAGGAGACGCTGGTAACCTATGACATCACCTCCGAGAACTGCTTCCTCCGAACCTCTGAGCCCTTCGGCATCGGCACCGTGCACCCCTTCAGGTTCGAGTATTCAACGCACCACTCCGGCGATATCCTGGGTGAGGTGGTGTGGGAGAACCATACCAATCCCAGGATATCAACCGGCTCCATCATACGGCTCACCGGGAGGAGCACCGGTTTCTTCCTTCGGTTCATGGCGCGATACTATCTCTTCAGGATGAAGAAGGGGATCATATTCAACCTGAAGCTGCCCGGCTTCGAAGCGACACGGAAACTCTTCATGCGCCCCATCACCACCATGCAGGAGGACAGGATATACAAGGCCGGGTCCATAGTCTTCCACGAGCAGGACAGGGGGTCAGAATTCTACCTGCTGAAGAAGGGGAGGATACGCTTCTACAAGACAACCGAGCACGGCGATACGATCGTCATGGACACGATTGAGGACCAGCAGATCTTCGGGGAGATGGCCGTGATCGGCAACGTTACCAGGGCGACCACCGCGGTCTGCGAGACAGAGTGCGTCATCGCCACCGCCGACCGGGAGAACCTCACCGCCCTTATCAAAAGCAACACCGATTTCGCCCTCTCGCTCATCGAAACCCTGGCGCACCGTGTGCAGAATTCGGAGATGATACTGCTCGATACGATCAAGACGCTGGAGAAGTCGCTGAAAAACAAGGACAGACTGTACCGCTGCGCCGTCCTGCTGACACTCGCCGTCATGGCCGGCGACGCCGTCGATGACTCCCTGAAACGCGATGTCCTGGATGCGGTGAGCCGGGCCGCCACCGACACCGGGGTTCACGAGCTGATACGGCTGGCGGAATCGGTATCATCCGGGACACGGATAGTATCCAGGGATGAGATCAGGATTCTCCTGGAGAACCTCTGAGAGTGATCGATCCCCGGTGACGGATCATTTCTCCAGTATCTGCTTCAGCCTCTGCGAAAGCTCCTCCGCGGTATAGGGCTTCTGGATGAATCCCCCGATCCCGCTTTCAATGGCCTTCTGTATCAGCTCGTTCTCCATCTGCCCTGAGGCCAGGAGCACACGCACCGAAGGCCTGATCTCCTTGAGGTGCTCGAACACCTTGAGTCCGGACATCTTCGGCATCGACATGTCAAGGATCACCGCATCGATCCCTTCGTGATCCCTTCGGTACATCTCGATCCCCTGGGGAGCGCTGTTCGAGGTAATCACCTGGTAGCCGCACTGCTCCAGCATCCTGCGGGAAATGCGGAGTATCACCTCCTCGTCATCCACCACCAGTATGCGCCCGGAACCGCGGACGATCTCTCCCCGCGTCTCCCCCGTTTCGGTCGCCGTCGAGCCGTCCTTCAGCTCCGGCAGATAGACGGTGAAGAGGCTCCCCTTCCCCGGGACTGAGGATACATCGATGAAACCGTGATGCTCCTTGACTATATTGTAGACGATGGGGAGCCCCAGACCCGTTCCCGAATCCATGTCCTTGGTGGTGAAGAAGGGATCGAAGATCCGCTCGCGCACCTCGGGTCTCATTCCCACTCCCGAATCCTCCACCTCGATCCTGACATAGCCGTTGTCCCGTACCGCCCCGGTGTGGAGCCTGCAAAACTCAGCATCGGCAATAACCGGGGCCGCTCGCACCGAGAGAACCCCCCCCTCGGGCTCGCCGCCACTCCTCATGATGGTCATGGCGTGGGATGCGTTCACGCAGAGGTTCAGGAGGAGCTGTTCCATATGGGTGGGATCCGCGTGCACACGAAGCTGCTCCACCGGAATCCGGAAGTCCAGCTGCAGCGATTTGGGAAAGCTGTTCTTGCATATCTGCATGGTGTGCTTCATCGAGAGCGACACATCCACCGATGCGAACCTGAGCCCCTGGCGTCTCGACAGGGTGAGAATCTGCCGAGTGAGATCGGCGGCGCGGCGCGATGATTCCATGGCAGTTTCAACGCTGGAGAGTATCTCCTCCTTCTGTCTGAGGTCCTCCCTCTCGGCCAGGAGCTCCAGCAGGTTGAGGCTTCCGATGATCCCGCCGAGCATGTTGTTGAAATCATGGGCAATCCCGCCCGCCAGGGTGCCGATCGCCTCCATCTTCTGCGCCTGCATCAGCTGCGACTGCATCCGCACGCGCTCCGCCTCCGCCCGCTTTCTGTCGCTGATATCCCTCACTATGGCCTGCAGGAAGATACCCGACTTCAGCTCCGTTACCGTAAGGTTCACCTCAGCATCGAAGAGGGTGCCGTCGAGACGGCGGTGGACCCATTCAAATTGCCTCGGCTCCCCGGCAAACACCGCTGCGATTATCCCGGCCCCCTTCTCCTCGGATACCTGGCCGTCCGCCTGCACATCCGGGGAGAAGTCATAGGGGGTATGCCCGATGATATCGTCCCACCCGCATCCGAAGAGCTCCAGCGTCCTCCTGTTGCAGTGGATTATGGTGCTGCGGTCCATGATGAAGATCGAGACACCGGCGTTTTCGTAGAGCATCTTGAAGCGCTCCTCGCTCTCGCGAAGTGCCTCCTCTGTCAGACGCTGTTCCTGGATGTCGGTGACGATGCCGGTGATCCCAGTAAAAGTACCGCGGACATACACCGGGTGGCTGAAGCTCCTTACCCAGCGCGGTTCGCCCTTGCCGTCCACGATGCGGTAATCGTAAGGCATGATTATCCCCTTTCTGATGTCCTCGACACGACGTGCGAGCCCCGGGAGGTCCTCGGGATAGACAAACTCGGAGAAGCGCTTTCCCATGATATCGGGGGGAGGGATGCCGATGACGCCGGTCACCGCCGGGCTTATGTAGGTGATGATACCGCTCTCGTCCATGGAAAAGATCACCTCGCGTATATTCTCCACCAGGGAACGGTACTGCTCCTCGCTCATCCTGATCGCATCGTCGGCGGCCTTCTGACGCGTGACATCGGTACAGTACGCCTCGATCCCCACCGGCCGGCCGCCAGTGCCGGTGATGAGCACGGTCCGCTGCTCGAGCCAACGCTTCTCCCCAGACCTGTGTATGATGGGATAGAGTGTCAGCGGTTCCGGTTCCCCGGCGGCGGCGCGTCTCCAGAACTCCTCGTGCCGTTCCCTCAGGTGCATCGGAATGAGGGACTGGATCATCCAGGGATTGCGCATCAACTCCTCGGGCGTATACCCGGTCATCTCCAGCGCCTGGGGGCTAATGTAGTCATAGCTGAAGCGCTCTTTCGCGAAGGAGGCGCGGTAGATCATGGCGGGTGCGGTCTCCACGATGCGCCGTATGAATGATTCCCGCTCGCTCAGCTCCTCCTCGGACCTTAGGAGCTCCTCGTTCTGCGCCTCATACTCCTCGTTCATCGCCTCCAGCTCCTCGTTGGTTGCATTGAGCTCCTCGTTGAGACGCTCCGTGCCTTCGAAGGTCCTGGCAAACCGGTTGATGATGATGTAGGCGGTGCCGACGATCACACCGGTGAATATGAAGGGGGAGATCATCATCGTGGCGATATACCCCTCAAGGGCCAGCCAGTCGTACACCACGCCGATGCCGATGGAGACAATCCCGACGAGCATTATAACCGCGTCGTAATTCCTTCTCCTCACCTGCATCGCCGACTCGTAGACAGCATATGCCACGGCTACGATGATGAGCGCGACAATGGGCTTGAACGTCAGGAAACGAAGCTGGTGCACCTCGTACTGGATGACGAAACCGAAGAGAACGAGAAGCCCCCCCAGCGCCGCAACAATCCTTGCGAACAGGGTAGCGCGGTCATGATAGAGCCGGGATATGAAGAGCGCCATGAGCGGAGCAGTCAGATAGAGGGGGAGATTATCAATAAAAAAATGGAGGAAATCGCTGCCAGGCGTGATGATGAACCTGAGCATCTGGCTGTTCGCCAATGAGAATAGAGAGAAGACCATGCACAGCAGCGCGAAGTACAGGGTATGAAGGTCCCTGGGGCGCCGCAATGCCATGAGCAGGTGATACACCCCGGTGAAGAAGTAAATGACGATAAAGACGAGAGACAGGATGATGCCGGAGTAGAAATCGGAAAAGATACGGTCCGCCCCGCCTATAAGTATCTCCGGTCCCTTGAGGCCGTTCAGCAGCCCGTACCGCGGAATTACAAGCACGACATAGAGGGCGTTATCGCCTCCGGGACGAAAGGCGTTCGGCGGCACGGCCTTCACGACCCACTGGTCCCTTCCGTGCCGGTATGGCAGCAAGGAGCCTGAGCTCCCCAGATAGGTCTCGTTGAAATAGAGGTCACCGGCGGCAGATATGACGCCGGAGTTCACCGCCACCGGCTCGCCCCGTTCAAAGAGGAGCGACGCCTCCGCGGGTATTTCTCTTCGCAGGGTGATGAGCCCTCGGTAGCCGCCGATCTGCGGCAGGTCGTTGAACACTGAGGGGACGGTGATATCTTCCCAGCCCACGCCGGCCGGGGCGCCGATCCATTCCCGCTGGTATCCCTTGCGGAGCTTCCATCCCCCCGTGAGGGACACGATCCCCCCCTCCGCGCACAGTGCCGCCGGGACGAGAAGGGACAGGGTGAGAAGGAGGATGCGTACGATCGCCCCGGCACGGGAATCCCGTGCCATCCCGCTGCGGCCGCTCTCGCTCACTGCGGATCCTTCGGCCCGATCCGCCGTTACTCGCTCCGCTCCCCCGGGATGAATCCGCATGCTCCTCCTCAGGTCTCCATTGTATCCCGCCGTCAACGCCGGTCCCATGTCCGCTGCGCCCGCGGGCGGCCGCTCTATACGGCAATTCCCCTCCGGATCAGCCAGTCCCTGACCGCGAGGCCGGTGCCGAAACTCCATGGCCTCAGCCTCATCGGGTCCACATGACGCACCTCGGCGAGCTCGTCACTGATCGAGATGGCCCCCGCAGCGGCGATCTCGTAGACGATGAGAAGCTGGTTCATCTGGGGATAGGAGTACAGGCCGATGAGGGACCGTATGGTGCCATGAAGCCCCAGTTCCTCATGCACCTCTCGAAGCACCCCCTCCTCCGGGCTCTCCCCCTTCTCCAGAAAGCCGGTGACCAGGCCGAACACCTTCTCCGGCCACTCCCTGTTCCTGGCGAGAATCACCCGTCCCTCGTGCTCGATCAGCGCGGCCACCACTGGCAACGGGTTCTCCCAGTTCGTGTAGTTATCCTCGGACTCGGGGCAGGTCAACCTGCGCCGTCCGTCGATATCCCGCTCTACCAGCTCCCTGCCGCAGTGCGGACAGTATTTCGGTTCCTTCATTTATCTCCCCTCCCGTGGCCGCCCCGGCTCCCCGGCTGGGCCTGTATCCTCTATATCGCCACGAGAACAAACTGTCAATCCTGAAATGAACGCGGAGGAGGCACGGCCCCTTAGTCGCGGTTAATTGCTTGACAGAATCCCTCGCGGCATCCAGAAGACTAAACCTGTTGCGAAACCGTCACGGATACTACGGCTCGGGGGGACCTTGATGCCATCAGCTGGTTTTCACAGATACGATTCAGAGCTCCGGTGCGAGGGATGCCCGCTGGAATCCCTGGCGCAATCGTACGGAACGCCCCTCTACGTCTACAGCAGGGGGAGCCTTATCGAAAATTTCTCCCAATACCGCGATGCCTTTTCCGCGGCGGATCCCCTGATCTGCTTTTCGGTGAAATCCAACGGCAACCTCGCGGTGCTCCGGACGCTGGCGGCGCTGGGCGCCGGCGCCGACATCGTCTCCGGCGGCGAGCTCTTCAGGGCCATCAGGGCCGGGATCGAGCCGGGGAAGATCGTCTATTCCGGCGTGGGGAAGCGGGGAGACGAGATCGCCCGGGCCATCGAGGCGGGGATCTACATGTTCAACGTGGAATCCGAATCGGAACTGTACCTCATCTCGGTAACGGCCACGTCGATGGGTGCCGAGGCCAACATCTCCCTCAGAATGAATCCGGACATCGACGCCGGGACCCATCATTTTACCGCCACCGCCAGAAGGGAGACGAAATTCGGCATCCCCGAGGAGGAGGCGCCGCGGCTCTATCGCAAGGCGGCCGCCCTTCCCGGCGTCAATCCCGTGGGGGTGGACGTCCATCTGGGCTCTCAGATCACCGATATCGGCCCGTACCGCCAGGCCCTGGAGCGGCTCTCAATGATGGTGGAAACGGTCCGGGCCGCAGGCATTGACTGCCGGGTGATGGACATCGGCGGCGGCTTCGGCATCACCTACCGGGACGAGAGGCCCGTCACGCCGGCTGAGATCGCGGCCCTGGCCATCCCGGTGGCGGAACGGACCGGCTGCGCCCTGGTGCTGGAGCCGGGAAGGTCCATCGCCGGAAGCGCCGGGGCCCTGCTCACCAGGATCGTCCACGTGAAGGAGAGCGGCGGCCGCGTTTTCTACATCTGCGACGCGGGGATGAACGACCTTATACGCCCCCCCCTCTACGGCGCCCA
>JAFGJK010000072.1 GCA_016929135.1 Spirochaetota bacterium
CGAGAAGCCCGGGGGGATCCGGATGCGCGACTCCGCCGGCTCCCCGTGGATCCCCCTGAGCCTGTCCAGCACCAGGGTGTAGGTGCCCAGCGGGTCATCCCGCTCGTCCAGGAGATAGCGTACCCGGTAGAGCCTGTCACGGTAAAACTCCAGCATGGCCGTCACGTGCGGGAAGCCGTATTTCTCGATAAAGCAGAAATAGGTGTCGATGTGGGGATACCAGCCGCTGCACTTTTCCAGGACAATGCCGCGGGATGCGACCGACTCACGCACCTGCGGGGGGGAGATGCCGAAATCGATCCCCCCGAGGGGGTCCCGTTCCTCCCGGCACGACAGGGAGGAGGAGAGGGCTATGGCGAGTATCAGATACGAGACCTTCATGTCATATCACCTGGATAGAAAAAATGATACTACCGAACACACCCTCGACCCGATACAGCGCCTGCTCCGTCGTATCGATATCGGTGTACGGCCTGCCCCCCGGCCGCCGGCGGCGCCGGCTCAGTACCCGAAGGTCCCGCCGGTGTTGGCCCTCGAGAGGGTTCCGGACCGCTCAATGAGGAGCACCTCCACATGGCCGGTGCAGACCGGCCGGTGCTCGGCCCCTCTGGACACGATCAGCAGGTCCCCCGGCTCCAGGTGGAAGGCCCGACCGCGGAGCTCCAGTTGCATCGACCCGCCGATGACATAGAAGAGCCCGTCCGAGTCCTCGTAAACGTGGAACTCCAGGGTCCTGTTCTCGCGGCGGAGCAGGTGCAGCGCGTGATCGTTCAGGTCGCCCACCTTCAGGTACCGGAAGGGCTCGGGGATGCCGGCCGCGGCCGCCGTGAGGTTGATCTTTTCAATTCCCATGGAACCTCCGCAATTACCGCATTCCGCCCGCTGTTCGATCGACCGTTCCCCTGTTCCCTTCCCGGTCAACGATGCGGCACGGTCTCACCGCCCCCCCATCTCCCGCTCGAAATCCTCCAGGAGAGAGCCGAAATTCAGCCTGTCCCTGTAAAGGGCGAAGAGGAGGCGCACCTTGCGCTGCAGGACCTGGTCCCCCTTCACCCGCTGCATCATCCTCTCGTGCTCGCCGCTCAGATCGTTCATGAAGAAGGCGACGATCTCGGACCGGTCCTCCTCCTCCCCCAGGGTGGAGTAAAGGTTCAGGAAGCCCGCGCGTCCGTCGGAGATGGAGTAGTAATCGGCTGATTGATTGCTGTAGGCGTACTCCCCGCCCCGGGAGGTGCCGCCGCCGTACAGCTCGCTCCACCGGGGCCACCGGTACCGGTAGTCCTTCCATATGAAGAATTCCGCGTAATGGTTGATCTCGTGAAAGATGCAGTGCGCCAGGTAGTAATCCATGTAGGAGGGGTCGCAGGAAAGGAAAAGCTGCTCCCGGTAGTTGTCCGGCACTGCGGTCCGCGCGGTGTTGTCGAACTTCACGCCCTTCCCCAGCACCAGGTACTTCAGCGAGATCCCCCTGAAAAAATCGTCCGGGTAGCGGCCAAAGGCCCTTGAGACCAGGTCCATGGCCCGCTCCTTCTCCTGCGCGGAGAGCTGCTCGTAGGACACCCTGTTCCAGGTATCCTTTCTCTGCGAGAAGACGACGGTGACGCCGTATCTGGCGGTGAAGGCCCCGAGATCGTATGCGGACGCCCCGGAGAGCGAAAGGACGACGAAGAGGGCCGATGCCGCGATCTGACGAACAATTCTCATGATACTCCTCCTGTACAATGAGCGGCGTGCCGGCCACCCTTTCGAGAATGAGGATCCTGACGCCGGGACGCCCTGAACTATCTGTCAACAGGCCCCTTCTGTCCAGCGGTTTTTCCGACCCGTGATGAAAGACGAATGCCGCCCTCGTTCACCCGCTCCCCGCACAGGCGGGGAACGGTGGATTCCCGCTTTCGCGGTGATGACATAGTCTAATATCGTCCGCTGGAGTCCCCACTCCGCAAAGAAGAAAATCACCCTGTTATGCGAACAGAAAATTTTCCGCATAACATCCATTTTTTGCTTGCAAAATTGGAGCACCGGTGCTCTATTGTAGCATATTCCTATCCTGTATATTCATCCCTCGTATCGCACCCGGATACGGAGGTTCCCATATCCGTCCAGACGAGGTGATCATGATCGACAGGATGAAGTACGTCCGCGCCAGGGTCTACGACACGCGGGATCCCTCATTCGGATTCCCGGAGCTGCAGCTCGACGGCGTGAAGAAGCGGCCCAATTGCGGCGTCGCCTTCTCCGGCGGCGGCACCAGGTCCGCCTCCCTCACCCTGGGACAGCTCAGGGGGCTGCACGCCCTGGGGGTCCTCGAGAAATTCAGGTACCTCAGCGCGGTCTCCGGCGGGGCCTGGACCGCCATCCCCTACACCTTCCTGGACCCGGCGATTTCGGACGACCTCTTCCTGGGGGCCTGCGTGAAGCCGGAGGACCTGCGGCGGGACGGCCTGAGGGAGGCGCCGGAGCCGAGCATGGCCAGGGCCATCTCCCGCTCCTCGATCCTGGGGAACCTGACCCCGGACGCGCTGGCGGGTGACGAGAGCTACGCGCACCTGATCGCGAACATCTTCCTGAAGCCCTTCGGCCTGGCCAGCGAGCAGCGCTTCTTCACCTGGGACGCCGCCTGCCGCGAACGCATCCTGGCGCAGAACCTGAACCTGCGGAAGGAGGACTTCCACCTGGCGAACCCGGGGGCGAACCGCCCCTTTCTCATCGCCGGGGGGATCATCATCCGGCCCGGCTTCGTGCGCATCCCCTTCGACATGACCCCGCTCTATGCCGGGGTCTGCCCGGTGTTCAGGAAGGCCGGCGCCAACGGCAGGTTCGACATCGGCGGCACCTACATCGAGCCCCACGGCTTCGACTCGGACTCGCCGGAGTCCATCGACCCGGAGGGGAACGCCTACGTGCGCCTGGGGAGGCCCAAGCACATGTTCACCCTGTCGGACGTGGCCGGGACCACCGGCGCCGCCCCGGCGGAGTACGCCGAGCGCTTCGGCCTGGGATGGGCGGGCTTCCCGGAGTTCAAGTACTGGTGCCTGCCGCCCCGGCCCTCGGCGGTGAAGGCCAAGGAGTACGACTTCGGCGACGGCGGCATTTTAGAAAACCTGGGGATCATGCCCCTGTTAAAGAGGAAGGTGGAGCGGATCATCGTCTTCGTGAACGGCGAGACGGAGCTTTTGGTGGACCGGTACACAAGCGCGGTGACCATCAGCGACTCGATCCCGGCGCTCTTCAAGCCGCTGAAGAACCACTACGGCGAGAAGAAGTTCGACACAAACGTGGTCTTCGCCGGCCAGGAGAAGGAGTACATGGAGCTGGTGTACGCCCTGAAGGTGAAGCTGGACGCAGGCCTCCCGCCGGTGGTGACCGGCGAGTACGAGGTGACCCCGCAGCCGCACTACGGCATCCCCGGGGGCGGCAGGGTGAAGGTGATGTGGGTCTACAACGGCAGGGTGCGCGGCTGGACCGAGCGCCTGCCGGCGGACCTCAGGTTCGCCGTGGCCCGGGGCGACTACGGCGCGCGGTTTCCCAACTACCGCACCTTCATGGAGAACTTCCCGGCCGTCATCGACCTGAAGCCGGAGCAGGTGAACCTGCTGGCGCACCTGTCGTCGTACAACGTGATGGAGTCGGCCAGTGAGATAAGGGAGTTTGTGGGGGAATGAATTAAATAAAAATTCAAGTAATAAATAATTTATTTAGGGAGGTTAATCATGAATAAAATATTGATGATAATAGGTTTAAATTGTTTTCTAATTATTACAATTGTATTTTTTCCGTCACATAGTTTAAGTGAATGTGGCAGAGTATGTTGGAGAGAATGGGTCTGCAAAATACCACCATATGGAGGACATACTCATGTATGTTCATGGGAAGAAAGATGTAGAAATGTTTGTGATACTAATCAAACTCAAGATGAAAAATGGATGATTGTTGGAGTTTGTGATTTTAATAACGATAATAGAGCAGAATTAGCATGGAGAAGAATAAATAATACCGGTGAAGTCAGAATTTGGAAGTTAAATAAAAAAACAACAGGTGATGTTCATAACAACGCAGATTATGCTATATTGCCTCCCGCAGCGAATGGGTGGATGGTTGTGGGGGCCGC
>JAFGJK010000008.1 GCA_016929135.1 Spirochaetota bacterium
GGCGGGGACCACGGCTCCGGTGGAAGCGACGACTCCGGAGGAGGCAACGGCTCCGGCGGCCAGGAGCAAGGTGGCGAGGAGGGGAAGCCGCCTTCCGGTCTGTGATGCATATATAAAAAAAGCGGCGATATTCATCGTCGCTTTTTTTTATGGTTGTTATATTTCAGGCTATTGTGTTTTTTTCGCATCGATCCTCGCGGCGAGATGCGCCGCCAGCTTTTCGATGCCGTCACCCTTTGTGGCGCTCACCCTGTAGGCCTCCATGGCGGGGTTCACCCTCTTCAGGTTCGCCTCCAGCTCCTGCATGCTGTACTCCAGGTGCGGGAGCAGGTCGATCTTGTTCAGGATCAGCGTCTGAGAGGTGTTGAAGGCCAGGGGGTACTTTGCCGGCTTGTCCTCCCCCTCGGTCACCGAGAGGACAACCACGCGCTCGTCGGCGCCCAGCTGGAATTCAGAGGGGCACACCAGGTTTCCCACGTTCTCGATGATCACCAGGTCCAATGATTCGAGGTCGAACTGGTCCAGGCATTGGCGGATCCAGGAGCTTTCCAGGTGACAGTCGCCGCCGAAGCGCTCGGTCTCGATCTGGATGACGGGAATGCCGTGCTTCACCAGGCGCTCCGCGTCCTTGGTGGTCTTGATGTCCCCCTCGATCACGGCGATCCGGTACCTGTCCTTGAGCTTCCCGATGAGTTTGTCCACAAGCGTGGTCTTCCCCGATCCCGGGGAGCTCATGAGGTTGATCATGTAGACCCGTTTCTCTTTCAAGAGATCGGCAATCTCCGCCGCCATCTCCTTGTTGGTGTGCAGTATATCCTGCAGTACTGGTATTTCCATTGTCCTCTCCTGATGCGAATGGCCCATTTTCATGCCGGTCTGCGTGATGTCCATACATTTTTTATATCGCTCCCAAATTTCAACGGCGGGCGGGGGAATTTCGGTTGACCGGGGCCGCCGGGGCTGCATGATTACTGCCATGGGGCCGCAGTGGCGGCCGCCGGAACACGAGGAGGGGTATGGCATGAACAGTGAATCCCTGCGGGGCGTAAGCCCGGTCCTCCTGGCACTCCTGGCCACGTTGTTTACCTGGGGCGTCACCGCACTGGGTGCCGGCATGGTCTTCTTTTTCAGGTCCATCAATAAAAAGGTACTGAACTCCATGCTGGGATTCGCCGCGGGGGTCATGATCGCGGCGAGCTTCTGGTCGCTTCTGAAGCCGGCCATCGAGATGGAGGAGGCGAACGGCGGCATTGTCTGGATGCCGGCCGTTTTGGGCTTCCTGGCGGGGGGTTCCTTCCTGTACGCCATGGACCGTGTCCTGCCGCACCTTCACGGCGGCCTGGCCACGGATGAAGCCGAGGGGGTCAAGACCTCCTGGCAGCGCAGCACCCTGCTGGTCCTGGCGATCACGCTGCACAACATACCCGAGGGGCTCGCCGTGGGGGTTGCCTTCGGGGCCCTGGGGGACAGTTGGAGCGCCGCGGCGATGGGAGGGGCCGTCGCCCTGGCCTTCGGCATCGGGCTGCAGAATTTTCCCGAGGGGGCCGCCGTTTCGATACCCCTGCGGCGCGAGGGGATGTCCCGGACCAGGTCCTTCTGGTACGGACAGCTCTCCGGGATCGTGGAGCCCATGGCCGGCGTCCTGGGGGCGCTCCTGGTGATGGCCGTGAAACCCCTGCTCCCCTACGCCCTCTCCTTTGCCGCCGGGGCGATGATCTTCGTCGTCGTCGAGGAACTGATACCGGAATCGCAGGCGGGGGACGAGACCGACCTTTCCACAGCGGGCGCGCTGGTGGGCTTCGCCGTCATGATGTTCCTGGACGTCGCGCTGGGGTGAGGGGGATGGATCGCCGGTGGACAAGGGGCGTGCGGGAGGACCCGCCGGACCCACCCGGCGGGGAATACCGGCTGGCGGATTTCACGATGGAATACTATGAGCCGGCGGTCTCCCTGTGGAGGAGCGACAGTGGGATCGGGTCAGGACCGGCGGATGAGAGGGGGCAGATCGCCCTGTTTCTGCGGCGGAACCCCGGCCTGAGCCTTGTCGCCCTCCGGGACGACAGGGTGGTGGGCACGGTGCTCTGCGGGCACGACGGACGGCGGGGCTTTCTCTACCACCTGTACGTGCTGCCGGAGCACCGGCGCAGGGGGGTCGGCAGGATGCTGGCGGACCGGGCGATCCGGGGCCTCAGGGGGGCGGGGGTCACCCGATGTCATATCATGGTCTTCCTGGACAACGAGGCGGGCCGGCGGTTCTGGGAAGCGACCGGGTTCTGGTTCAGGAGCGACATCGGCATCATGTCACTTGACCTGGAGACACCGTGACCGGGCAGAGGGGGAGCGGTGTTGCACTACAGTCGTGAGGAGTCGTTCATGATACGGAGAGATGCGTTGCGGATACTTTTCATGGTTCTGGTGGTGGCCGTCAATATCGGTTGCGACCAGTCCACCAAGTTCTTCGCGAAAAAATACCTGCAGGGGCGGGGGACTGTCCGGGTGGTGGACGATTTCTTCATCCTCCGCTACGCCGAGAACAACGGCGCCTTCATGAGCATCTTCTCTCCGCTCCCCCGGGGGGCCAGGATCGCGCTCCTCACCGTCCTGCCGGGGCTGGCGATGGCGTGGCTCTCCTGGCGCCTGCTGCGCCGCAGGGACATGGCGGCGCTTCCCCTGTTCGCCCTCTGCTGTATCCTGGGCGGGGGGATCAGCAACATCGCCGACCGCGTCACGAACAACGAATTCGTGGTGGACTTCATGAACGTGGGGATCGGGAGCCTCCGGTCCGGAATCCTTAACTTCGCCGACCTGTCGATCGTGCTGGGGGTGGGGATCATCGCTTGGCTCTCCCTGAGGGGGGGGAATGGGATGGAGTGGCTCCGCTGAGGACGCGGCGCCCGGAGACGGGCGGTTTCGACGCCGCCATTATCGCCCCCTGCGGCATGAATCGCGGCATCTGCGCGGCGCACCTCCGCGAAGAGCGGCAGTGCCCCGGATGTCGCGGCCCCGATACGGGGAAGCCGGTTCACTGCATCCAGTGCGGCCTACGCGGCTGTAAACGGCGGGCTTCGAACGAAGTCTTCTGCGGCCGCTGCGACGCCTTTCCCTGCGGACCGCTGGTACGGCTCGACAGGCGGTACCGGAAACAATACGGCATGAGCATGATCGAAAACCTCGGGCGCATCATGAGGGACGGGCTGGACATTTTCATCGAGAGCGAGGCGGCGCGATGGCGATGCGGGATATGCGGTGGAATACTTAACGTTCATAAGGGCATCTGCAGCCGCTGCGGCGTCCCACGGAAGACACCGGCAGGCGGTGGCGAAGATGAGGCGATAGAATGATATGAAGCCATCGGCGATGAATTACTTTGAAACGATGGTCAGGGGAACTTACGGTACCATATTCTCCCTCTCCTACCGGCTCACCGGATCCCATGACGATGCCGGTGACCTCACCCAGGAGACCTACCTGCGCGCCCTGGACAAGATCGGAACCCTCAGGGACCCCGGGGACGCCCTGCCCTGGCTGCGAAGGATCTGCGTCAACGCCTTCATCGACGAGTACCGGAGGCGCCGGGGGAGGGTGAAGTTCGTCTCCATGGACTTCCCCTCTCCCGACCACGAGATCGCCGGAACCTATCCCGGACCGGAGGAACCGCTGCTGGCGGAGGAGGAGCTCCGTCGCGTTCACAGCCAGTGCTATACTATCATCACGGCTTTCCTTCCCCTCTACCAGAGGATCGTCTTCGTCCTGGCAGGGGTCTTCGGCCTGCCGCCGCGGGAGGTTTCGTACATTACCGGCAAGAGCGACGCCTCGGTGAAGTCGCTCCTCTTCAGGGCACGGCGGCGGGTGACCGCCGGCGTCGCCGGAGTGTGCGGCATCGTCTGCCCCGGGAATCCC